>DRME01000019.1 GCA_011375175.1 Deltaproteobacteria bacterium
AACCCGCCGGCAACATCGTGGTGGCCGCCGCGCCGGACGCCGCGGCGGCCGTGGAGTTCACGGCAAGGCGCCTGTGCGTGAGGGAGCCCCGCGGCGGCGTGGTGACGGCGGCCAACCATTTCATGTCTCCGGCGATGAAACCCTTCCAGAAGCGTGGCTTCATCGCCGTGCCTCCCGGCGTGGACGCCCCGGCCGAGTTCTTCACCATCGAGTACAGCATGTTGCGCGAGGGCCTCGTGGACGAGGGGTGCCGCGCCGGCGGCATCGACGCAGCCGCGGCATGCCGCCTGCTGCGCACCCCCCATGTCTCAAACCCGGCCACCGTGCAGAGCGTCGTCTTCCTGCCCCGCAGGCGCGAGGCCCTCGTCTCCTCCTCCTCCGCTCCCCCCGTCACGGAAGGCCCCCGCCGACGCATCGCGCTCTGACGACCCGCAGGGGGGACTTCGACGAAGAAGGGGCATGGAAAGGTTTGGGGGGGAATCCCGGAGGCGCCTGTCGGCGGCGGCCGGGAGGCCGGGCCGCACGCTGGCTGCGATGGTCGCGCCTTTGCGGCCGAGGCGGCGGGCCGGCCGTCTTGACACCGATACCTTCTGGGCTATACTATGAAGTAGCGGACGGTGTGTCGGCGTCCCAAGCCCTTCGCCACCGACGGCGCCCGAGAGAATCAACCGATGACCGATCCGGGAATAAGCGGTCCTGTTCCACGACCCCCTGGCTTCCATCCCTATCGCCCCGAGCGGGTGAACCGCGGCCGGTCCGGAAGGCCGGTGTCAGGCCGTCGCCGCGCCGGACGGCCTCGGGCCGGTGGAGCGCGCCGGCCCTTCTAAGGAGTATGTGCCATGGCGGCAGAGACGAAGACCACACTGAGCGTCATCAAGGCCGATGTGGGCGGGTTCGTGGGCCATACGAACTGCCACATAGAGCTTCTGGACACGGCCAAGGCAAGGCTCGAGAACGCAAAGCACAAGGGCGAGATAACGGACTTCCACGTCCTTCGCTGCGGTGACGACATCGAGCTCATCATGACCCACCGCCAGGGGCGCGCAAGCCCCGTGGTCCACAGGCTCGCGTGGAAGACCTTCCGGGCCTGCGCCGAGCTCGCCGCCGAGCTAAAGCTCCACGGCGCGGGCCAGGACCTGGTGGGCGGGGACTTCGACGGCGACATAGGGGAGCTCGGCCCGGGCGTGGCCGAGATGGAGTTCGTCGAGCGCGAGAGCGAGCCCGTGGTCGTCTTCATGGCCGACAAGACGAGCGCCGGGGCCTGGAACCTGCCGCTCTACAAGGTCTTCGCAGACCCCTTCAACACGGCGGGACTCGTGCTCGACCCGGTGATGATGGAGGGTTACTCCTTCAGGGTGCTTGACGTGGAGTCGGGTCGCAGCGTGACGCTTCGCTGCCCCGACGAGCTCTACAGGCTCCTGGCGCTCATAGGCACGACCTCGAGGTTCATGGTCTCCGAGGTGCTCCGCAACGGCGACGGCGAGGTCGCCGCCGCCGTCTCTACGCAGAGGCTCGCAAGCCTTGCGGGGAGATACATCGGCGAGGACGACCCCGTGATGATCGTGCGCTGCCAGGACGGCATGCCCTCGGTGGGCGAGGCCATGGAGCCCTTCGCCTTCCCCCATCTCGTCGAGGGATGGCTTCGCAGCTCCTTCAACGGTCCGCTCATGCCCGTGCCCTTCTACGAGGCAAACCCCCTGCGCTTTGACGGCCCCCCGCGGGTGGTCGCCGCCGGGTTCCAGGTATCGAAGGGTAGGCTCATAGGTCCCCACGACATGTTCGACGACCCGAGCTTCGACCTGGCAAGGCGCAGGGCCGTGAGGACGGCCGAGTACCTGCGCCGCCACGGCCCCTTCCAGCCGCACAGGCTCGGGGCCGGAGGATTGCGCTCCAGTTCCGTGCCCTCCGTTGTCGAGTCCCTGGAGGAGCGCTTCGAGGGGCCGTGACGGACCGGGAAGGCGCGGGGCGCACCGGCGGGGCCGCGGGCGGGCTTTCGACAAAGGCGGCTGCAGGCGGCCCCGCCCACGGGGACGGGGCCGGGAGAAGGACTGGCAAGGCCGACAACAATCCGGTCCTTGCGGCCGGAAAGCTCCCCATGGCCGTGCTCGAGGGGCTCCTTCGCCGCTACGTCCCGTCGCCGCCCCCTATGGGTCGGCGCGGCTTCGCTCGGGGTGTTGCCGCAAGGAGAGCGGAGTCCCTGCGCAGGGTCGTCGTGGGCCCCTCGGTGGGCGTCGACGCGGCGGCCATCGACTTCGGCGACGGGTACCTGCTGGCCAAGACCGACCCCATAACCTTTGTGGCCGAAGACATAGGCGCCTACGCCCTCGATGTGAACTGTAACGACATCGCCGTCATGGGAGGTGTGCCGCGCTGGTTCCTCGCCACCGTGCTCGTGCCCCCGGGGAGCGGGGCCGCCGATGTGGAGCGCGTATTCGCCGGGCTCTCGCGGGCCTGCCGCCGTCTCGGCGTGGCGCTGTGCGGCGGCCATACGGAGGTGACGCCCGCGGTCACGGCGCCGGTGGTGGTCGGGGCGATGCTCGGCGAGGTCGGAAAGGACGGTCTCGTCACCTCCAGGGGCGCAAGGCCCGGAGACGTCCTGCTCCTCACAAAGGGTATCGCCATAGAGGCGGCGAGCATCCTTGCAAGGACCATGGGCGGGGAACTCGCCCGTAGACTTTCGCCGCGGCTTGTAGGGCGTTGCCGCGACCTCGTGAAGAGACCGGGCATAAGCGTGCTCAGGGACGCGCAGACGGCGCTCGCCCACGGCAGGGTCCACGCCATGCACGACCCCACCGAGGGGGGCCTGGCCACGGCGCTCCGCGAGCTGGCCGCCGCCTCGGCCGTGGGCGTGGAGATCGAGTACGAAAAGATACCGGTCCTGCGAGAGGCCGGGATCCTTCTCGAACACCTCGGCCTCGATCCCATGGGCTCCATCGCCTCGGGGGCGCTCCTCATAGCCGCCGAGCCCGGCCAGGCCGAGGCCATTGCAAAGGGGCTCAGGTCGGCCCGCATAAGGGTCGCGGCCATAGGGAGGGTGACCCGCAAGCGCGACGGCGTCATGATGCGCCGCGGCGGCAGGCTCGGCGCCCTGCCCCTCTTCGAGCGTGACGAGCTGGCCAGGCTCTTCGGGTGAGCCCCGGGCCGGCCCGGCTTGAAAAGACTTTCAACGGACCTGTCTCAAGTTCCAAGGAGGTGTTGATGATGAAAGGCACCAAGAGGTACACTCCGAGAAAGGCCATGGATACCGCCACCGACCCGTACCTCAACAGGCAGTCTCCCCGGGAGAACTCGGTCTGCCGCCAGTGCGGCGCCGTCTTCCACAACAAAAGGTGGTACACTTCCGAGCAGGCCCGGCCCCAGGCCGGCAAGGGCGGGATCGATGTGCTCTGTCCGGCCTGCCAGAAGATAAAGGACAGGTTCGTCGGCGGAGTCGTGACCCTTACGGGCCGCTTCCTCGCCGAACACCGCGACGAGATACTCAAGCTCATCTACAACAAGGAGGAGCGCTCCAAGCAGTACAACCCCCTGGGGCGCATCATAAGCATACACGACATGAAAGACCGCATCGAGATAACGACGACGACCGACAAGCTGGCCCAGAGGATAGGCCAGGTGCTCAACAAGACCTACCAGGGCAAGGTCACCTACAAGTGGAGCGACGACGTGAAACTGGCCAGGGTCCAGTGGTCCCGCTGACCTACTTTCTTTTTGAAAAAAAGAAAGTAGGCAAAGAAAAACCGATGATTCTTGAGGGGCAGGGAGACAAAGGCCGTGTTCCCCTGGGGGTCGCGACGTCTACCTGATCTTATCGGCCCGCCGGCCGTTGGGCCGCAAAGGCGTAAAAAGGCCCGCCTGGCGCGGGCCGACGGCCAGGGGCCGCAACCTCCGACCTGCTTTCTTTTTGAAAAAAAGAAAGCAGGCAAAGAAAAACCGATGATTCTTGAGGGGTCAGGGAAACAAAGGCCGTGTTCTCCTGGGGTCGAGACGTTTAGCTGATCTCATCGGCCCGCCTGGCGCGGGCCGACGGCCAAGGGCCGATAAGGCGAGAAGGTTTCACCCCCTCACGCCGGAGCTCGTCCGCCGTGGTCGGGGCGCCGGGGTCTTCCATATTATGATCGAAGCACGACTTTACGACACCGAAGAGGGCGGCAGGGTGGTCTGCCGCCTCTGCGCCTTCCGGTGCAGGATAGCGCCGGGCAAGCGGGGCGTCTGCGGCGTGCGCGAAAACCGCGACGGCAGGCTCTACTCGCTCGTATACAACCGCCTCATAGCCGGACATGCCGACCCCGTCGAGAAAAAACCCCTCTTCCACTTCATGCCCGGTTCCGTCTCCTACTCCGTATCGACGGTGGGGTGCAACTTCCGCTGTCTACACTGCCAGAACGCCGATATCTCGCAGATGCCCAGGAACATGAAGAAGATCCTCGGCGACGAGGTGAGTCCCGACGAGATCGTCGCTACGGCCGTGGCGGCCGGAGCGCAGAGCATCTCCTACACCTATACGGAGCCGACCATATTCTTCGAGTACGCCTTCGATACCATGAAGCTTGCCCGCGAAAAGGGGCTCGGAAACATCTTTGTCACGAACGGTTACATGACGGGGGAGTGTCTCGACGAGCTCAAGGGACTGCTCGACGCAGCCAATGTGGACCTCAAGAGCTTCAGCGACGACTTCTACAGGAAGGTCTGCGGCGCAAGGCTTGCCCCGGTGCTCGACTCCATCGAGTACATGCACGGCATGGGCGTATGGCTGGAGATCACGACACTGGTCATACCGACCAGGAACGACTCGCCCGAGGAGCTGCGCGGGATCGCCCGGTGGATAGCCGCCCTCGACAGGTCCATACCCTGGCACATAAGCGCCTTCCACCCGGCCTACAGGCTTGCGAATCTGCCGCGCACTCCCGTCTCCGTCCTCGACCGGGCCCGCGAGATCGGACTCGAAGAGGGCCTCTGCTACGTCTATACGGGCAATGTTCCCGGCGACCCGGGAGAGAACACGTACTGCCACCGATGCGGCGAGGCCGTCATAAAACGGTGGGGCTTCACCGTGCGGGAAAACCTCGTGAAAGAGGGGAGGTGCCCCTGCTGCGGCGAAGAGGTGGCGGGCGTCTTCGATGCGCCGCCGGCGGGGACTCTCTGAAAAGACTCCCCCTTACTCCTTCTTTCCCTTCATGTAGAAGACGAGCACGGCCATGACCATTGCGATGGCGACGGCGAAGAGGAGGGTAGAGTGGGGGTCTTTCCACTGGGTCACGTGTTCGAGGAAGGTTACGGCCAGCATGAGGGCGATGACGCTGGAGAGTTTCCTCTTGAGGTCGTCGAGGTTGTTTATGACGAGCCACGAGGGCATGTCGAGGGTGCCGATGAAGAGCTCGTAGATGGCCACGGCGAATATGTAGAGGATGACCGCCAGGAAGAAGGCGTCGAGTACGGCCACCATCTGGGCCGTCACCACCGCCGCCCCTTCGATCTCGCCCAGATGGGCGAACATCTTGAAGACGGTGACCGCCGTCTTGACGGTCACCCACACAAAGAGCGAGACCGAGGCCGCGAGCGTGGAGATGACGGCGAGCAGCACGATGTAGCGGGACTTTTCGAGCAACCGTTTCACTGTCCGTGGTCCTCCGTTAAGGGCTGTGGGCGGCGGCGCCCATGGGGGAAATGGACTATAGCACAGCTTGAGGCGATATTCAAAGCATCTCTTGGATGGAGCAGTCGGGAGGGTTGAGTTATGCTCGTCGAATTCAGCGTAGCGCCTCTGGGGGCCGGCGAGAGCCTGAGCGCATATGTGGCCCCGGTCATGAAGCTCATAGACGAGAGCGGCCTGCCCTACAAGGCCGGTCCCATGGGCACGGTCGTCGAGGGTGAATGGGACGAGGTGATGGCCCTTGTGAAACGCTGTCATCACGAAATCCTGAAGGAGGCGCCGAGGGTTCTTACGTCCATACGGATTGACGACAGGCCCGGCAGGCCCGCCGGCAGGCTCACCGAAAAGGTCCGCTCCGTGGAGAAGAGGCTCGGCCGGGAGCTCCGCAAGTAAGGGGCATGGACTCTCTTTCGGGTTTCATCGAGGCCGCGGATCCTTTCATGAGGGCCTTCATCCCCCTCTTCGTCGCCATGGACGCCGTGGGCATACTGCCCATATACATTGGACTCACCTCGGGGCTTGACGAAAGGGAGCGCCGCCGCACCCTCTTCTACTCCATAGTGACGGCCACCCTCATAACGCTCTCCTTTCTGCTCGTCGGCAAGGCCGTATTCATACTGCTCGCCATCACGGTGGCCGACTTCCAGATAGCGGGCGGCCTGGTGCTCCTCTCCATAGCCATAGTCGATATCGTCCAGACCACGCGCGGCGCCGCCGCCGAGGGCCGTCCCACCAGCGCCGTCGGCATAGTGCCCATAGGCACGCCCATCATAGCCGGTCCCGCCGTGCTGACGACCCTCATAATGCTCCACGACCTCTACGGCTTCACCGTGACGGCCTCGGCGCTGGCCGCCAACCTCCTCATCAGTTGGGTCGTCTACGCCTTCGCCGACCGCATCATCAGGGTCATAGGCGAAAACGGCGCGCGGGGCATCTCCAAGGTCGTCTCGCTGCTGCTCGCTGCCATAGCGGTCATGATAATCAGAAGGGGGCTGGAAGGGCTCGCCGCCGGGGGGTAGAGGCGGCCGGGCCGGTAAGAGAGGGATTATCCCGGGGCGTCCCTTCCTCGAAAAGGGTTCCTCGGGGGAGCAAACCGGGCCTCCCGGAACGTCAAGAGCTGCGATTTGTCATTGTCTTGCCGCTCCGGCCGTTATAGACTGAGATGAGGACGGCGGGCCGCAGCGGCGGCAGCCGCAGGCCCTCTCCGTTACGAGACCTTCAGCAAGGAGCCGAAAGACCGATATGCTCAACCTCTTCCTCTTTCTCCACATCATGGCCGCCCTCTTCTGGGTGGGCGGCATGCTCTTTCTGACCATCGTAGTTGCGCCCTTTCTGCTGCGGATGGAAGACGCCAGAGAGCGCTCGGCCGTATACCAGGAGGTGGGATCGCGCTACAGGTTCTGGGGGTGGATAGCCATAGCCACGCTACTGGTGACGGGACCGCTCAACCTCTACTTCCTCGGCGTGTCTCCGTCGCTCATCTTCGACGCCTCCTTTCACACCACCACCTACGGCAAGGTCCTGATGGCCAAGCTCACTTTCGTCTCCATCATCGTCGTCTCGAGCCTGCTCCACGACTTCTGGCTCGGCCCGCGGGCGCGCAGCTCGCCGCGCTTTTCAACGCTCGCCCGCATATTCGGCCGCAGCAACCTTGCGCTGGCTATCGTGATCGTAATCCTCGCCGTGCTGCTCCGTACAGGCGGCGGGTGATCTCCCGCGGGGGAGCCTTTTTTATTCCGGCCCGCCCGTGCTCTCGGGGAGGCAGGGCCGCAAGGGCGCGGCAAACCCCGCTGAGTCTTCCGGGAAGCGCCCGGTGAGAGAGGACTCTTATGGCGCACAGGTTCGATCCGGCCATGGCCGGAAGGCTCATGAGTGAAGAGCGGTACGGGCGGCTCGACCCCGTGAAGTTTCTGAAGGGGGCCGGCCTGGCCCCCGGCGACTCGATGGTCGATCTCGGCTGCGGCCCCGGCTTCTTCGCCCTCGCCGCCTCAGCCGTCGTCGGTCCCGAGGGGAGGGTCTGGGCCCTCGACGTGGAGCCGGAGATGCTCGGCCATCTCCGCCGCCAGGGACCGCCGCCCAACGTCTTTCCCCTCGTCTGCCCGGAATCGGAGCTGCCGCTTCGCGGCGGCTGTGCCGACTTCGTGCTCCTCGCCTTCGTCATCCACGAGGCCGCAGAGCCCCTCCGCCTTCTCCGCGAGGTCCGGCGGGTGATGAAGCCGGGCGCCGCGCTCTGCATACTCGACTGGGAGAAGGTTGACGAGGACGAGGGGCCCCCTCTGGAGGAGCGCATGGCCGCCGCCGAGGCCGAGGCCCTCGCGGGGCGGGCGGGCCTTTCGGTGACGGAGAGGACCGCGCCCGACGGGAGCTGGTACGCCGTAAGGGCCGTAAGACCGCTCGCCGCACCCTGATTGCCCGGCGGGAAGCTTTCGAAAAGGGGCCGCAGAGCTACGGCTGACCAAAAGGAGGTCCGTCAAATGGAAGTGAAGATCGGCTCTACACTCGTCTCGCTCGTCCAGGGCGACATAACGGACGAGGAGACCGACGCCATAGTCAACGCCGCCAACTCCCGGCTCGCTGGCGGAGGCGGCGTGGACGGCGCCATCCACCGCGCCGGGGGACCGGCGATAATGGAGGAGTGCCGGCGCATAGGCGGCTGCCCCACGGGCTCGGCCGTTACGACCACGGCGGGCAGGCTCAAGGCCAGGCGGGTCATCCACACGGTGGGACCGATCTACAGGGACGGCACCCGCGGCGAGCGTGAACTGCTCGCCTCGGCCTACCGCTCGAGCCTCGAAAAGGCGCTTGATGAGGGGCTCAAGAGCGTGGCCTTCCCTTCCATAAGCACCGGCGCATACGGCTATCCCATCGACGAGGCCGCCCGCACGGCGCTCGAAACGGTCGTCGACTTCGTCAGAACGCACGAGGGCCTTGAACTGGTCCGCTTCGTGCTCTTCTCGGAGAGGGACCTCCGGGTCTACGAGGCGGCCCTGCGCGAACTCACCTCCTGAAGACCGTCGCTGCGGCGGAAAAGACGCCCACCCAACCGGACCGGAGCCGTCCGGTTTTGCTTGACAAAGATCCCCCGCCGACCCTATACTTTAAAAAGGCTCCGATTGCCCTGGGGGAAACTTTCTGTAGAAGGGGCCATAGGCCCACGTTTCCCCCAGACCCCCTTCAAAGACTTTCGATACGAGTTGGTTTCCCCCTGTTTTGCTTGGCAAAACAGGGGGAAACCAACTGGCGTCAAAAGTTTTGGAGGGAGTCTGAGGGAACCTTTTACAAAAGGTTCCCTCAGCGCGACACCCCTTAAGAGACTTTCAATGCCTTGCGAACCGGCCCTCGAGCGAGGGCCGGTTCGCCGGGAGTTGGAGGTTTCCCCCGTGGGGGGGGACGACGCCGGTCACGGCGTCGCCGGTCCGCTGCGGCGGACGTTTTTTCCTTTTCTTAAGGAGGTTCGACAGAGATGAACTATCTGAAGACGGCGATCTTCATGGCCGCGCTCACGGCCCTGCTGGTCTTTATCGGCGATATGCTCGGCGGCAGGCAGGGGGCGCTCATGTTCCTCGTTCTCGCCGGCGTGATGAACTTCGGCACCTACTGGTTCAGCGACAAGATAGTGCTGCGCATGTACGGCGCAAAGGAGGTGGACGAGGCCGCTGCTCCGGGGCTCTACGCCCTGGTCCGCGAGCTCTCCATGAGGGCCGGCATACCCATGCCCAGGGTCTACATCATGGAGAACAACACGCCCAACGCCTTCGCCACGGGCCGAAACCCCGACCACGGCGTCGTGGCCGTCACCACGGGGCTCATGAACATGCTCAGCCGCGAGGAGCTCGCCGGCGTCATAGGCCACGAGCTCAGCCACATAAAGAACCGCGACATCCTCATATCGACCATTGCGGCCACCATTGCCGGCGCCATAAGCTACATGGCCCACATGGCCTACTACGTCTCGCTCTTCGGCGGCCGCGACGACGAGCGGGGCTCCAACCCCTTCGTCATGCTGGCCATGATGATAATCGCCCCCATCGCGGCCATGATAATACAGATGGCCATATCGCGCTCCCGCGAGTACGAGGCCGACAGCGGCGGCGCCGAGATAGCCGGAAACCCCCTCTATCTCGCCGAGGCGCTCAAGAAGCTCGACTACTACAGCAAGCGCGTGCCCATGATGGACGCCAACGAGGCGACGGCCCACATGTTCATCGTCAACCCCCTGAGCGGAGGCTCGCTCATGAAGCTCTTCAGCACCCACCCGCCCATCGAGGAACGGGTGCGCAGGCTTCAGGCCATGGCGGGCGGCGGCCTCGGCGCCGCCTGAGCCCGTCGGCCCGGCGAAGAGGAGCAAGGCGGCCCCGCGCATATCGAGGGTCCCGTCACGAGACGACAAGGCCCGCATCCTCGCGAGGATGCGGGCCTCTTTTGTTCGTCATCACGGCCGGGGGGCGGCCGCCGCTTAATGGTGGGAGCTGTCGTCGGTGAAGCTTTCGAGGAAGTCGTCGAGCGCCTTGCGGTACTCATCCTTCATGTCGAGGAAGCGGATGCCGTAGCGGATGAGGCCGCTCTTGGCCGACGGCGAGCGCGCATCGTAGCTTACGGGCTGTTCGCGCACGACCTCGCCGGTGATCCTCACCTGCGAGTTGTTCTCCGGCACCAGGAAGGAGAAGTTGACCACCGCCCCCACCGGTATGGCGTGGCTCGTTTCTATGAGCACGCCCGAGTTCGACATGTTCACCGTGTTGCAGATGAAGGTCTCGTCCTTGCCCGGCTCGGTCTCGGTCGTGATGTTGGCGAGGATCTTGAGACCCTTGCGCGGCGCTATGACTACGTAATTCTTCGAGTCCTGCTTCATCGCCCCTCCACCGGGGGAGCCTCTCCGAAAAGGCCCCGTTCCCCTTTCAAAGACTTTTCGTCCCGGCCGCAGGGGGCCTCCGCCCGGGAGCGCCGCGCGGCCAAGGGGGCTCGCAGAGCGAAGGCCTCCTCAGAAACGGCGGAGCCACCCCATGTATTCCTCCCTGCGGCCCTTGACTATGTCGAAGAAGGTCGACTGTATTTCCCTTGTCACCGGTCCGGGCCCGCCTTCGCCTATCTTCCTGTCGTCTATCTCCCTTATGGGCGTTATCTCGGCGGCCGTGCCGGTGAGAAAGACCTCGTCGGCCGTGTAGAGTTCGTCGCGGGTGAAGCGCTCCTCGCGCAGGGGATAGCCCTTTTCGGCCGCTATGCGCATGACCGTGTCCCTGGTGATGCCCTTGAGTATGGAGGTAAGGGGGGTGGTCTTTATCTCGCCGTCCTTGACCATGAAGACGTTCTCCCCGCTGCCCTCGGAGACGTAGCCTTCGGTGTCGAGCAGCAGCGCCTCGTCGTAACCGGCGGCCACCACTTCGCGCTTGGCCAGTATGGAGTTGACGTAGTAGCCGCAGGCCTTGGACTTGGTCATGGAGACGTTGACGTGGTGGCGCATAAAGGACGAGACCTTTACGCGGATGCCCTTTTCGAGCCCCTCTTCGCCGAGATAGGCCCCCCAGGGCCAGGCCGCCACGGCCACGCGCACGGGATTCTCCTTGGGAAAGAGCCCCATGGAGCCGGAGCCGAGGTAGACGATGGGCCTTATGTAGCCGCCCTTGAGGCCGTTGGCCCTGAGCGTCTCCACCACCGCGTCGCTTATCTCGTCCCTTGTGAAGGGTATCTCCATCTGCAGTATGTGGGCCGACTCGAAGAGGCGGTCCGTGTGCTCGGCGAGCCTGAAGACCGCACCAGCCCCGTCGTCGGTCTCGTATGAGCGGATCCCCTCGAAGACGCCGAGGCCGTAGTGAAGTGTGTGGGTCAGTATGTGGACATTGGCGTCCTCCCAGGCCACCAGCCCGCCGTCCATCCAGATGTGCCCTGTCCTCTCCAAACGCTTTATTCTCCCTCTCGCCTGTGCGGCCCGGCAAATAAGATATTAAACCTCAAGGGAAAAGTCAAGGAAGCTCTGATTAATTACCTGGGGGAAACTTTCTGTAGAAAGTTTCCCCCAGACCCCCTTCAAAGACTTTCAATACGAGTTGG
>DRME01000020.1 GCA_011375175.1 Deltaproteobacteria bacterium
AGAGCGCCGCAGCCAGCGCCAGTAGGGCCTTCTCCATGTCACACCTCCGCCTCTCGTCTTTGTCCGCTCCCTGCGCGACGGGGAGCGCCAGCGTCCGGACTTACTATGGAAACTCTGATTAATTACCCTGGGGGAGACTTTCTGTAGAAAGTTTCCCCCCGACCCCCTTCAAAGACTTTTAATTCCCTGCGGATCATCCCGATTTTGCAAGCAAAATCGGGATGATCCGCAGGGCGTTAAAAGTTTTTGGAGGGAGTCTGAGGGAACCTTTTTACAAAAAGGTTCCCTCAGCGCAACAAATCAGAACTTCCCTTATATTACCGCTTTTTGAAGGGTCTGTACACCCTTCCGCCGCCTTCGTAGAACTTGCCGAGGAATTCCACGTAATGGAGCCTCATGGACTGGATCGACGGGCTCAGCAGCGTAAGGCAGACGTTGAAGCCGTGGATGATCACGGCGATGACGACACCGAGAAGGAGGCTTCCCGCCAGTCCGCCGAGCTTGTTGGCCACCGCCGCCAGCACGACCGACACGGTGCCCACTGCCATGAGCCTCACGTAGGAGATGATGTTGGCCACCGTCTCGATGAACTGCACCGGTCCCTCGATGCCCTCGAGCACGGTTACGGCCGCCACGGAGACGGCAAGCGTCGCCAGCGCCGGCGTCGTGACCGTCGGCGGCAGCCACCCCGTCACCGCGGCAGCAGCCGCGAGGATGGAGAGGACGAAGACCAAGGCGGCGAAGCGGGCGGCAGCCTCGCGCACCCGGCCGCGGCGCACCATGTTTGTGAAGCCGAGGACGATGCCGAGCATGACGTGACCGACGCCTATGCCGAGCGAGAGGACGAGGAAGGTCTTCAGCGCCCTCATCCTGTCGAAGAGCAGCGGATGGAGTATGCCGAGCCTCTCGCCGAGGTCGCCGAAGAACTCGCCGAAGAGCACGCCGAAGAGGATCGTCCACAGGGCCGACACGATGAAGACATAGCCCACATCGCGCGCAAAGGGACTATCCCCGTAGCGGCGTCTCACGAAGAGGGCGATGGCGAGCACGGCGAGCCCGTAGCCCACGTCTCCGACTATGATGCCGAAGAATACGGGAAAGAAGACGGCGAAGAAGGGGGTTGGGTCTACGGAGCCGTACCTCGGCGTGGGCAGCGCGGCGAGAAAGACCTCGAAGGGCCGCACAAGGGGCGGGTTCTTGATGAGCACCGGCACGTGGGCCTCGTCGACGTCGTCCAGGTCGAGCTCCCTGACGAGCACCTTGTAGCCGAAGCGTTCGGCCATGGCCGAGGCCGTGCGCAGGTACTCACGGCGGGGCACGTAACCCTCCATGACAAAGGCGCTCCTCGTCCTTGCGCAGTGGGAGAGCATCCCTATCTCGTCGATGGCGTCCTCGACGGCGGCCAGAAGGCCCTCGACCCTCCCGCGCCAGAGCCTGGAAAGCTCGGCGCTCCGTTCGTCGAGCTTTCTTATCATGCGCGGGATGGTCTCCTTTCTCACGGCCATCTCCCTTATGGCCGCAACGAGCGGCAGGTCCGCGTACTCGTCGGGCAGCCGTATCTCGCTTATGCCCTCGCCGAGCACCACGCTCCTTATGGTCTCGGCGTACCTCTTCGGAAAGCTCAGCACCACGCCCAGCGTCGTCTCGTCGATGTTTATGAGGTGCATCTCGTAGGCGCCGCCCGTTATTCGCACAACCTCCTCGTCTATGAGGGTGAGCACATCCTGGCGCGCCCTGTCGATGGTGAGCCCCATGAGCTCGAAGCGCGCAAAGCCGCCGAGCCTCGTCACGATGCGTGCAAATCCCCTCAATATCTTCTCGTACCTCTTGATGGACGAGAGCTCGTCGAGGAGTTTTTCCTTCTCGGCCGTAACGGCCCTGATCTCCTCTTCCACCGGCGCAAGGTCGTCGAGCATCGGGCGGATATCCCCGGCCGCCGCCTTCTCGGGCTCCGCGCCGCCCTCTCCAAGGAGGAAGAGGAGATTTTTCAGTCTCTCCCTGGCTGCGAGCAAAAAGTCCTTTTCCTCGAGCTTGTCTCTCTCCACGGCGATGCGCGAGAGCATGGGGTCGTCCTCTACGGGCACCTCCTCTATGTGGAGCACCGAGAGCTCGTGGAGCGTCCTGACCGTCTCGTCGAGGAGGCTTCTCGGCCCGATTATCTGGATCCTCGCCATGGGCTCTATCATCGGTCATCTCAGGCTTCTGGTGACGAAATCGACGACCGCCCTGACGGCCTCGTCGATACGCCCCGCGGCCCTGGCCTTCAGCTCCTCGACGGCCCTGCGCCCCTCCTCCTCCACGGCCTCGATCTCGGCGGCGAGGGCCTTCTCGGCCTCGGCCCTCTCGGCGGCGAGCTCCCGTTCGAGCTCCTCCCGGCGCTCTTCGGCGAGCTTCCCCGCCCTCTTCACCGCCTCGGCCCGCCTCGCGTCGGCCTCCTTGCGGGCCTCCTCGAGCATGGCCTCCATGCGGGCCTCTTTCTTCTTCAATACATCGAGTATGTCCTCGGCCATGTGCGAAGAGCTCCATTGAAAGCCAGGGAAGACTCTGATTAAGTACCCTGGGGGAAACTTTCTGTAGAAAGTTTCCCCCAGACCCCCTTCAAAGACTTTCAATACGACTTGGTTTCCCCCTGTTTTGCCTGGCAAAACAGGGGGAAACCAGCTCGCATTAAAAGTTTTTGGAGGGAGTCTGAGGGAACCGGGGGTCTGTGACCCTTTTACAAAAAGGTTCCCTCAGTGCAATAAATCAAAGTTTCCAAAGTCTTTGAAGGGGCGTCCTGCCCGCGTCGGCTGCCTCGGGGGGCCGTACCGGGGGGGCGGGCCGCAAAGGCGTAAAAAAATCCCGCCTGGCGCGGCCCGACCCCCCCGGTACGGCCGAAGATCCGAATAACATACGATGGGGCAGGGGGGAAACGTGGGCCTGTGGCCCTTCTACAGAGAGTTTCCCCCAGACCCCCTTCAAAGACTTTCAATACGACTTGGTTTCCCCCTGTTTTGCCTGGCAAAACAGGGGGAAACCAAGTCGCGTTAAAAGTTTTTGGAGGGAGTCTGAGGGAACCGGGGGTCTGTGACCCTTTTACAAAAAGGTTCCCTCAGTGCAATCAACCAGAGTCTCCTTAATTATTACAGATCATCTCCGTCGTGGCAAGCAAAGCCGCAACCACGCGCCGCGGCCGTCGGGCGCGCCGCTTGACAAAGGGCCGCGCATGGCATAAGATTTCACTTGTTTTCCGGAGGGTTTCGGGCTTGGAGATACGAAGCGACTTTCTCGTCATAGGCAGCGGCATAGCGGGACTCAGTTTTGCGCTCAAGGCGGCCCGCGCGGGCACGGTGGCCGTGGTCACCAAGCGTGCCGTGCGGGAGTCGGCCACCTATTACGCCCAGGGCGGCATAGCCTCGGTCCTCAGCGCGGAGGACAGCTTCGAGGACCATATAAGGGATACCATAGCCGCCGGGGCCGGTCTGTGCGACCGTTCCGTAGTGGAGATGGTCGTGCGCGACGGCCCTGCGCGGATCCGCGAGCTGATGGAGTTGGGCGCACGGTTCACCAACCGCCGTGTGGACGGTCACCTGGAGCTCGACCTCGGCAAGGAGGGCGGCCACTCCAAGCGCAGGATAGTCCATGCAGGCGACATCACGGGCCGCGAGGTGGAGGACGCGCTCATAAAGGCCGTGGAGGCCGAGAAGAGGATCGCCGTCTACGAGCAGCACATGGCGGTGGACCTCATAACGCACACCAAGTTCGTAAGCAGGGACGGGCCCGAGCGGGTATGGGGCGCCTACGTGCTCGACGGGGCGACGGGACGGGTGGAGACCATGCTCGCCCCCACCACCGTCCTGGCGACCGGAGGCGGCGGCAAGGTCTACATCTACACGAGCAACCCCGACGTGGCCTCGGGCGACGGCATCGCCATGGCCTACCGGGCGGGAGCCGAGGTCGCCAACATGGAGTTCATCCAGTTCCACCCCACCTGCCTCTACCACCCCGAAGCCAAGAGCTTCCTCATAAGCGAGGCCCTGAGGGGCGAGGGCGCCGTGCTGAGGCTGCGCGACGGCTCGACCTTCATGGACCGCTACCACGAAATGGCGGAGCTCGCACCCCGCGACATCGTGGCCAGGGCCATAGACTTCGAGCTCAAGAAGAGGGGCGACGAGTACGTGCTCCTCGATATAAGCCACAGGCCCGCGGCCTTCATCAAGAAGCGCTTCCCCAACATATACAGAAAGTGCCTCGAGTTCGGTTTCGACCTCACCGCCGGACCCGTCCCCGTCGTCCCGGCGGCCCATTACATATGCGGCGGGGCGCGCACCGACACCAACGGGAAGACCACCATCGAAGGGCTCTACGCCATAGGCGAGACGGCCTGCACCGGCCTTCACGGCGCCAACAGGCTCGCATCCAACTCGCTTCTCGAGGCCCTGGTCTTCGCAAACCGCGCCGCGGCCCACGCCACCTCAAGGGGCAGGGACCGCCCTCCCCTTCCCAGCGTGCCCCCCTGGGAGCCCGGCGAGGCCGTCCCAAGCGACGAGGCGGTGGTCATCACCCACAACTGGGACGAGATCAGGCGCTTCATGTGGAACTACGTGGGCATAGTCCGCTCCGACAAGCGCCTGGAGAGGGCCCACCGGCGCATCAGGCTGCTGCAGCGGGAAATAAACGAATACTACTGGGACTTCACCGTCACAGGCGACCTGCTCGAGCTGCGCAACATCGCAACCGTCGCCGAACTCATCATACGCTGCGCCATGACGAGAAAGGAGTCGCGGGGACTCCACTACAACATAGACTACCCCCGCCGCGACGACGAGCGGTTCCTCAGGGACACGGTCATAAGGCGGGAGTGAGCCTCTCCGCTTCCTTCACTGAAAGGAAGGCGTCACGGGCGTACCGGGGGTTCTCCTTTCATCTCCTCCAGGCGCCGGAAGGCGGCGCGAAGACCGGCTGAGGGGCCGTGAAGGGCGAGGACGACGGCACCCTCGCTGCCGTCCACGCCGCCCGAGGCCACGTGCACGGCCCGCACGCCGGAAGAGCCGAAGAGCGTCTCCACCGCCTCGATCTCGGTGACGACCCTGGCTCCCACGATGGGCATGAAGCCTACGGCGAGTCCCGTAGCCCTTCCGACGCGACCGGTGCCGCACATGGTGGCGGCCTCCGCCACCGAGGGGATGAGCTTTTCAAGACCCACGGGCACGACGAGATTTGCGCCCCTTGCGGCCACTATGCCGAGGGCCGACCCTATGGAGCCGCCGCGCTCATCGGCGAGGAGCACGCCGGCCATGCCGGAGGTGTCCACCGCGTTCGCGCCCTTTATGCAGACATCACGGGCCGTGAAGTCCTCGAGCGCCTCGGCCGGGCTCATATCGACCTGACGGCCGTCGACGACGACCACGGGCGCTGCCCGCCTCTCCCTCTCGTTGGCGCCCAGCAGGCCGCCGCCTATCCTGCCGGCGGCGAACCAGTACCTGTCCACGGGCCTGCCCGTCAGGCGCTCGGCGACAAAGGCGTTGGTCGTGCCGCCAAAGACCACCACCCTACCCTTCGAGAGCGCGGCCCGCACCTCGGCAAGCCGGCAGACAGCCTCGGCTATGAGACGCTTCGACTCCGAAGGGGTAAGGACCACCAGGGCCCTCTCACGCCCGGAAACCTCGACATCCGTACCCATCTTTCTTCCTCCTCGCTTTCTCATGGGGAACGGAGGGAGCCGGCGCATCGGGCCGCGCCAGGCGGGGTTTTTACGCCCTTGCGGCCCGACCCGCCGGCTCCCCCTTGAAGCGCAACAGGGCAAGGGGGCCTCCCTCCCCTCATTTCCCCTCGAACCTGCCCTTGATTCCCCCCACCTCGCCGAGACCCTTGAGGCTGAAGGTGAGCATGACGAGCTGTTCTTCGAGCAGGTCCCGGTACTCTATCTTAACGCCCCAGCACTGGTGCATGTACTCGGCGCCGTAGTCGGTCTCCAGCGACTTGCCGGCGTCGAAGGAGTAACGGTTGCGGTAGCTCAGCGCCACCGGGTCGGCCAGGCGCAGCCGCCAGTAGACTTCAGCGTAACGGCGCGAGCTGTCGAGGACGGCGGCCGAGGTCGCGGCCGAGGCGGCGGAGGGCTGCGCCGGCGACGGGACTGAAAGCGAACCGGGGGGGGTGTTCCTGAAACGGTAGTTGAGCGAGAGGGCGTTGCCGTAGGCGTCGCCGTAGCCGGCCGTGATGTCGTACTTGTCGAGGGCGCGCTCGTAGACGTCGTAGAGCGCCCGGGCCGAGACCTCCACGGCTTCCATGGGCCGGAGGATCACCTCGGCGGTGACGTCGGAGAAGGGCTGTTTCTTCACGCCGGGGACGGCCGGGCGGCGCGCCGCTCCGATGTCGTAGCTCTGGCTTATGTCGAAGTAGAGGAAGTCGAGATAACGCTTGCGGCCGTCCTTCTCGAACCTTCCCGTGACGGTGTTGTTGAGCGAGTAGGTTATCCTGTTGGCCGCTGCCACCCTGTCGAGGCTGTCAAAGCGCGGAAGCCTGCTCTGATCCACATCGGGTATGTAGACATAGACGAGCTTGGGCCTTACGGTGTGGCGCACCTTCCTGAGCACCTCGAAGCCGGGCTTGAAGATACGGACAAAGGTAGTGGTGAGCACGCCCCGCACGTCGTACAGGTAGCGCCGGAAGCTCTCCCTGTCGTAGACCCCGGGCACGTCCCTGTCGTCTATCGAGTACCACGTGAGCCTGGGACCTACAGACGGCGTGAACTCGAACCAGCCGCCAGGGCGGAGGGGGAGCGAGAGCCTGGGGTTGAGGTCGATGCGGTCGCCGCGAAGCCCCTTTCGCCTGTGGAAGTTCACGTAGGCGGAGTCGAGGGAGAAGCGAAGCGGCGTGCCGGAGATGTCGCGGCTCGGGCTGCGGAAGCTCACCTCCGGCAAACGCTGCAGCACCGTGTCGTCGTCGGCGAGCAGGAGGTTGTCGAAGTAGCGAAGCTCGGCGACGAGGCTGTAGGCCGCCCACTGTTTCGTCAGCGACACGGTGCTCTCAAGGCTCTCGCGGCTTCGCATGAGGGCGTCCCTGCCGAAGTCGATGAAGTACTCGTCGTCGCTCACCATGTGGATGTCGGCCTTGAGGCGCACCCCCCCCGCAAGGCTCTCCCTGTGGCGCAGCTTCACCTCCCATCGGTCGTCGGTAGCGCTCTGGGGCCTCCTGAGATTGTCCACCGCCGAGCGGAAGCGGCGCACCCGCGTGATGTCGCGCTCCTTGTAGTGGTAGAAGTAGAACTCTCCCTCGCTCCGGCGCGTCCTCTTGTGGCGGAACTCGAACCCCTTGCCGAGCCCTCTTCTGCTCTCCACGTCGAGGTAGAACGTGGCGTCCATGTTGCCGGCCATGGCCCAGAAGAAGGAATTTCCCAGCACCGCGCCGCGCAGCCTCGAATAGCCTGGGACAGGCGTCAGGAAACCGGTCTGCCTCTTCCTGTTCACCGGAGCTATGACGTAGGGCGAATAGAGGAGCGGGTATCCCTTGACCCTGAAGAAGGCGTTGCGCCCGGTAAGGAACTCGCCGAATGTCACCTTGGCTCTCGAAAGATGGAAGCTCCAGGCCGGTTCCTCGCCCTCCTCGCAGTCGCACGACGTGAAGGTGCTCTCCGTGGCCGTGTAGGTCTGCTCGCCGACCTTGCGTATCTCCTCGCCCGTTATGTAGACGTTCATCTCCCTGTAGAAGAAGCGCCCCCTCAGGACCACTGCCGTCTCGTCGTTTACGTTGAAGCTTATGGAGTCGCACTCGATTGAGTTTCCCGCCTCGTCCGTGCCGCGCACGTCACCGGCGACAAGGCCGGCGCCGGAGCTCATGTTTATCATCATCTTGTCGGCCGAAAGGCGCGTAAGTCCCTGGGTAACGACCACGTTCCCCTCGGCGAGATAGGTGTCGCTCTCCCTGTCGTAGCTCAGGGCGTCGGCCTCTATGTCTATAGGGCGGTCTCTTCTGAAGAATGGAGAGCCCTCGGTGGGGGCGGCGTAGCAGGGGGCGCAAAGAAGGAAGACGAAGGATAGGGCCGCAAGGACAGTCCGGCCCGCGGTCCCGTAACGCGCTCCGTCCACCGTCGCGCCGCGGTCCACGCTCACCTGCCTGCCGGGGCGGGGTTTGCCGTGGCGGGGCCTGGTGCGGAGGGGCCTGGCGGAGCCTGCGGCGAGGCCGCGGCCGCCGGGGTAATGGCGGCCGCGGCCTCGCCGACCGTGTAGACCGAGCCGGTGACGCAGACGGCGTCGCCGGTCCGGGCCCGCTCCAGGGCGAGCTTCACGGCATCGCCGACCGGCTCGCAGACAAGCGTGCGCCCGCCGTAGCGCATGGCCGGCGCTTCGAGGCGAGCGGGGTCCGCCGCGCGGGCGCAGCGGGGCCTGGTGAGCACGACGAGGTCGGCGAGCGGGACGAGCGAAGAGAGGATGCGGCCCGCGTCCTTGTCGGCGAGCACGCCGATCACCAGTATGAGCCGTTCGTATTCGAGGGCTCGCAGGGCGGCCGCCAGCGCCGCCGCCGCGTCGGGGTTGTGGGCGCAGTCGAGCACAACAAGCGGCGAGGTCGAGACGACCTCGAAGCGGCCGGGCCAGCAGCATCCCTCGAGGGCGGCCCTGAGGGAGTCGAGCCCCACCGGCAGGCCTGCGTCCGCCATGAGCTCCACGGCAGCCGCGGCGCAGGCGGCGTTTCGAAGCTGGTGGGCTCCGCCAAGGCCCACCTCAATGGCCTCGACCCTCTCTCCGCCTATGGAGCGGTAGTCGAAGACTCCCGCGCCGCGCTCCGTGAAGCCGAACTCGCGGCCCAGCCTGTATAGCGGCGCGCCCGCACGGGCGGCCCTGCGCTCTATGACGGAGAGCGCCCCGGGCCTCTCCACCGCCGTCACCACGGGCACGCCCTCTTTGATGATGCCGGCCTTCTCGGCCGCCACCTCTTCGACGGTGGAGCCGAGAAAGCGCGTATGGTCGAGCCCCACGGACGTTATGACCGTGACGACGGGCTCTTCCACGGCGTTCACCGCGTCGAGCCGCCCGCCCATGCCGACCTCGAGCACCGCCGCATCGACGGCCGAGCGCCTGAAGTGTTCGAGGGCCATGACGGTCGTGTATTCGAAGAAGGTGGGGCCGTCGCCGCCGGGGCCTGCAAGGGAGCTCACGTACTCGAAGAGCCCGGCGACCTCATCGTCGCTTATCATGGGGGCGACTCCGCCGCCGCTTCCGGGCCCGGAGCCGATGCGGATGCGCTCGTTGAAGCGCACAAGGTGCGGCGAGGTGTAGAGTCCCGCCCTCAGCCCGGCGCGGCACAGGACCGAGTGGATCATGGCGCAGACCGAGCCCTTGCCGTTGGTGCCGCCGACTACTACGGACCGGAAGGCCCGCTGGGGCTCTCCGGCCGCGGCGAGGAGTCTGCGGGTCCTGCTCAGCCCCGGCTTCACGGCGCGCCCCTCGAGCGAGTAGAGGTGTCGGAGCGTATCTTCGATGGAAGGCATCTTCGGAACGGAAAAAGGCCGCTGCGAAGCGGCCGGTGCAAGTTGGAAAGGCCCTCTTCAGTCCGTGAGCAGGCCTATGAGGTTGGCAAGGGTGCTCTTCATCATCTTCCTGTCGACGATCATGTCTATCATGCCGTGTTCGAGCAGGTACTCGGCCCTCTGGAAGCCCTCGGGCAGCTTCTGCCTGATGGTCTGCTCTATGACCCGCGGTCCGGCGAAACCGACGAGCGCCCTGGGCTCGGCCACTATGACGTCGCCGAGCATGGCGAAGCTGGCCGTCACCCCTCCGGTCGTCGGGTCGGTGAGCACCGAGATGTAGGGCACGCCCTCTTCCTTGAGCCGCCGCAGCGCGGCCGAGGTCTTGGCCATCTGCATGAGCGAGAATATCCCCTCCTGCATCCTCGCCCCGCCCGACGACGAGAATATGACCAGCGCCGTGCGCTCGGCGAGCGCCGTCTCGGCGAGCCTTGCGATCTTCTCGCCCACCACGCTCCCCATGCTGCCGCCCATGAAGGCGAACTCGAAGACGCCGATCATCACCCTGCGCCCCTCGACGAGCCCCTCGCCGGCGATAAAGGCGTCGGCGCAGTCCAGGCCCTTGCGCGCCGCCTTGAGCCTGTCCTTGTACTTCTTCACGTCCCTGAAGTCAAGGGAGTCGACGGCCTCGAGCGTGGCGAAGTACTCGGTGAAGGTGCCGTCGTCGAGCACGATATCGAGCCGCGTCCTCGCCGATATCCTGAAGTGGTAGTCGCACTTGGGGCAGACGTCGAGGTTGCGCTCCACCTCTTTCTTGTAGATTATCTCGCCGCAGTGGTTGCACTTGACCCACAGTCCCCTGGGGACGTTGACGGTCCTCGCCACCGAGGGGCCGGGCTTCTTCTTTCTGAACCAGATCATCTATGGACCGCCCCGCTCACGCCGCGTACCGCTCCCGGCGGCAGGGCCGCTGCCGCATCCCGTTATCTCGCCGTTCTCGTAGGCCTCGATGAAGGCGGCTACGACCTTCCTGTCAAACTGCGTGCCCGCGCACCTCTTGAGCTCGGCCACGGCCACCGCCGGATCGAGGCCCTTTCTGTAGGGCCGCGTGGTGGTCATGGCGTCGTAGGTGTCGGAGACGGCTATTATCCTGGCCACAAGCGGTATGCGGCCGTTCTTGAGCCCCTCGGGATAGCCCTTGCCGTCGTAGCGCTCGTGGTGGTGGAGGGTGCCGGGCAGCACGTCCTTGAGCTGGGGCACGCGCCTGAGTATCTCGGCCCCCTTGCCGGGATGGAGCCTCATCTCGGCGGCCTCGTGGCGGTCAAGGGGCGCGGGTTTTCTCAAGACCCTGTCCTCTATGCCGATCTTCCCTATGTCGTGGAGCACGGCCGAGAGTTTTAACACCTCGAGCTCGCTCGAATCAAGGCCCATTCGCCTGCCGATGGCGAGACTGTACTCGAGCACCCTCCTTGTATGACCGCCAGTGTAGGGGTCGCGCATCTCGATGGCGTCGGCCAGGGCCTGGCTCGTGGCGTAAAAGGTCTCCTTCACCTCCTCGTAGAGCCTGGCGTTGTCGAGGGCGATGGCCACCTGGTTGGAGAAGAGCTGGAAGAGGCGCTGGTCGTCCTTTGTGAAGGCCTCGCGGCCCACGCGGTTTATGGCCTGGAGCACGCCTATGATCTTGTTCTTGATCTTGACGGGCACGCAGAGTATGGAGCGCGTCCTGAAGTTGCTCTGCCTGTCCACCTCCGCGAGGAAACGCCTGTCCCTGGTGACGTCGCCGATGTTGACCGGTCTTCCGTACCTGGCGACCCAGCCGGCGATGCCCTCGCCTATCTTGAGACGCACCTGCTTGACCTGCTCGCCCTTCTCGCCCAGGGCCACCTCGAAGAAGAGCTCGCCGCTTTCGTTGTCGATGAGCAGCAGCGAGCCCGCCTCGGCGTGCATGAGCCGCGTGATGGCCTCCATGGCGCGCTCGCGCACCACCTTCTGATCCAGCGTCGAGACGAGGAGGTTTCCCACCTCGTTGAGGATGGAGAGCTGCTCGATGCGGCTGTCGAGCTCGGCGAGCAGCCTGGTGCGCTCCATGATGAGCGAGAAGTGGCTGGATATGGACTTGAGCAGGCGCAGGTCCTCCTTGGTGTAGGGCCTGCCTCCCTCCTTGTTTATGACCTCCACCACGCCCATCACCTTCCGCTTCGCCTTGAGCGGCACGGCGAGGATGTCTCTCGGGGCGTAGCCGTCCCTCAGGCCGAGCCACAGGTCCTCGGAGGAGAGGTCCTCGCTCATGAAGGGCTTTCCGCTCGCCGCCACGGCCCCGGCTATGCCGCGGTCGGAGCGCATGCGCATGCCCTCGAGCTTCGAGGCCATGGGGCCGCGCACGACCTCGAAGACGAGCTCCCCGGCCCCGTCGTCGAGGAGGTAGAGCGTGCCCGCGTCCGCCTCCACGGCGTCGAGGCAGAAGTCGAGGAGCCTGCCGAGAAGCTCCCGGGGCTCGGAGTTCGAGGCGCCGGCCCCGCAGAGTTCCTTGTAGAGCTGCAGCTCTATCTCCAGCGACTTTACGCGCCTGTCGAGCCTCGCGCTCCCGCGCTGCGCGGCGGCCGCGCCTGCGCGCCCGCCCGCCCTGGCCGTTCCGGACCGCCTCGTACCGCCCTCGGCCATTTCGTCCCCCCTCTCCTGTCTCGCCGCCTCCCGCCTTCGAGGCGGTCCGTACCTACCGTCCCGCCAGGGCGGCCTTGAGTTCCCCCACAAAGTCGCCGACCCGCCCCGCAATCTCCTCCCTCTCCCCGCAGGCCGCTATGATGTCGATTATGGCGCTGCCGACCACCACGCCGTCGGCGCTGCGGCCCACGGCCCCGGCCTGCTCCGGGGTGGAGACGCCGAAGCCCACGCACACGGGCAGGTCCGTAACCGCCTTGATCCGGCGCACCGCGCCGGAGACGGCCGTCGAGAGCTTCTTTCGCGCGCCGGTCACGCCGGTGAGCGAGACGTAGTAGATGAAGCCCGAGGCCCGCGAGGCCACAAGAGCGATGCGCCGCTCGTCGCTCGTGGGCGCAAGAAGCGATATGAAGTCGATCCCCACCCTGTCGAGCTCCGTTGTGAGCTCGTCGGCCTCCTCGGGCGGCAGGTCCACGACGAGCACGCCGTCCACGCCGGCCCGTGCCGCATGGCGGGCGAAGTTTGCCGGACCGTAGACGAATACGGGATTGTAGTACCCGAAGAGCACTATCGGTATGCCGCTCTTCTTCCTTACGCGGGCCACGAGCCCGAGCACGTCGCGCAGCGTCGTTCCCCGCCGCAGGGCCCGCTCGCTCGATGCCTGGATGGTGGGACCGTCGGCCATGGGATCGGAGAAGGGCACGCCGAGCTCGACGATGTCCACCCCCCTGCGCTCCATCTCGGCGATTATCTCCTCCGTAGCCTCCAGGTCCGGGTCCCCGGCCGTCACAAAGGCCACGAGCGCCTTCTCTCCGCTTCGCCTGAGCCTGTCGAATACTTCCTTTATCCTCTCGGACATCTCTTCATCCCTGCTCTTCTCTCCCGCCGCGGGCGGGATATGTTACGCCCTTGCGCCCCTCCCCCCTCCCCCCCGCGCGGGCCGCGGCTGCGCTACGAGAGTGTCGAGACGGGCGCCGATGCGCGACCACGCCGGCCTCCCCTTCCCATGAGCGCCGCTCCCCCGCTCATCCTCCGAGGGCCCGCGAGACCGTATCGAGGTCCTTGTCTCCCCGGCCCGAGAGGTTGACGACCACCACGGCCTCGCGGCCGAGCCTGCGCGCCGCCTTCAGGGCGTAGGCCACGGCGTGCGAGCTCTCCAGGGCCGGTATGATGCCCTCGGCGGCCGTGAGCTCCCTGAAACCCCTGAGGGCCTCCCTGTCGGTGACGGCGGTGTAACGGACGCGACCCGTATCCTTGAGGTACGAGTGCTCCGGCCCCACGCCGGGATAATCAAGGCCCGCCGATATGGAGTGGGTGTGGAGCACCTGACCGTTGCGGTCCTGGAGGAGGTAGGACTTGCTGCCGTGGAGCACGCCCACGCTGCCGCCCGAGATGCTGGCCGCATGGCGGCCGGTGCGAAGTCCCTCGCCCGCCGCCTCGACCCCCACCATCTCCACCGACTCGTCGCCGAGGAAGGGATGAAAGAGCCCCATGGCGTTGCTTCCGCCGCCCACGCAGGCGATGAGCAGGTCCGGTAGCCCGCCCGTTGCGGCCTTCACCTGGCGCCGTGTTTCGCGGCCTATGACGCACTGGAAGTCGCGCACCATCATGGGGTAGGGATGGGGCCCGGCCACGCTGCCTATGATGTAGAAGGTGTCGCGCACGTTTGTCACCCAGTCGCGCAGCGCCTCGTTCATGGCGTCCTTGAGGGTCCTGGAGCCGGAAGTCACGGGCACGACCTCTGCGCCGAGAAGGCGCATGCGGAAGACGTTGGGCGCCTGGCGCTCCATGTCCTCCTCGCCCATGTAGATGACGCACTCGAGGCCGAACATGGCGGCCACCGTGGCCGTGGCCACGCCGTGCTGGCCGGCGCCGGTCTCGGCTATGACGCGGCGCTTGCCCATGCGGCGGGCAAGGAGCACCTGGCCTATGGTGTTGTTTATCTTGTGGGCCCCCGTGTGGCAGAGGTCCTCGCGCTTGAGATAGATACGGGCCCCGCCGGCGCGCTCGCTCAGCCGTTCGGCGTGGTAGAGCGGCGTGGGCCTGCCCACGTACTCGCTCAGGTAGCGGGCGAACTCTTCCTTGAACTCCCTGTCGCCCCGCAAGCGCCCGTAGGCCTCCTCGAGCTCGAGCACGGCCGGCATGAGCGTCTCCGATATGTACCTGCCGCCGTATGGGCCGAAGTGCCCCTTTCCGTCGGGAACTCTCTTCATAGCGTCCTTACCGTTTCGATGAACTTTGCAAGCTTTCGCCGGTCCTTCACCCCCGGGGCGCTCTCCACCCCGGAGCAGACGTCAACGGCGTAGGGCCGCACCGTGCGCACCGCACGGGCGACGTTTTCGCATGTGAGCCCCCCGGCCAGTATGACGGTGTGCCTTCCGGCCGCCTCCACGGCGAGCCGCCAGTCGAAGCTCTCGCCCGTGCCGCCCGGCGCCCCGGGCCTGTAGGTATCGAGCAGGAAGGCCGTGACGTCGTAGTCGTCGAGCACCGAGCCGTCCCAGCCCGGCCCCACCCTGAAGGCCTTTATGACCGGGGCGTCGACGGCCGCGCAGTAGTCGGGCCCCTCGCGGCCGTGGAGCTGCACCCTGTCGAGCCCGGCGACCTCGACCGTGCGGTTCACCTCTTCCACCGCCTCGTCGACGAAGACCCCCACGGTGGTGACGAAGGGTCCGAGCCCCGCCGTCATGGCCGCGGCGGCCTCTGGCGTCACACGGCGTGGACTCTTCTCGTAGAAGATGAACCCCAGCGCGTCGGCCCCGGCCCGCGCCGCTGCCTCGGCGTCACCCGGCGACGTTATGCCGCAGACCTTAACCCTCGGCAACGTCCGAAGCCTCCCCCAGCGCCCCCACAAGCTCGGCGAGCCTTCCGCCGGGGTCGGCGTGGGCCATGAGCGAGCTCCCCACGAGAAAGGCGTCCACACCGAAGCGCGAAAGCCTTACTACGTCAGCCGCCGATCCTATTCCGCTCTCGCTCACCACGACCTTGCCTTCCGGCACCAGCGGGGCAAGACGCGCCGTCGTCTCCAGGTCGAGTGTGAGGTCCCGCAGGTCCCTGTTGTTTATGCCTATAATCCCGGCCCCCGCCTCGACGACCCTCTCAAGCTCCCCCTCGTCGTGGACCTCCACGAGGGCGTCCATGCCGAGCTCTCCCGAAAGGGCCATGAGCTCGCGCAAGAGCACGTCGTCGAGCACGGCGGCGATGAGCAGCACGGCGTCGGCCCCGCCCCCCCTCGCCTCGTAGAGCTGGTAGGGGTCGAAGATGAAGTCCTTTCTCAAGACCGGCACCGCCACGCGGGCGCGCACGGCCGAGAGGAAGTCGAGGCTACCCTTGAAGTGACGCTCCTCGGTCAGCACCGACACGGCCGCGGCGCCGGCGGCCTCGTAGGCCGCGGCCGTCTCCACGGGGTCGCAGTGGGGACTGATGTCGCCTCTGGAGGGCGAGGCCCTCTTGACCTCGGCGATCACCCTCACCGTTGAGGACGACCGTCCGCCCTCAAGGCGCGCCTTCAGCGAGCGCGGCGGCGCGGCCGCCGCCGCGGCCGACCGGACCGCCGCCAGGGGCCGCCTCGCCTTCAACGCCTCCACGTCGCAGCGCCTCAACCTCACTATCTCGTCAAGCATCTTTCATGGACCTGGAGTGGGCCTATGGCCCTTCTACAGAAAGTTTCCCCCAGACCCCCTTCAAAGACTTTTAATTCCCTGCGGTTCATCCCGATTTTGCAAGCAAAATCGGGATGAACCGCAGGGCGGTAAAAGTTTTTGGAGGGAGTCTGAGGGAACCTTTTTACAAAAAGGTTCCCTCAGTGCAATAAATCAGAGCTTCCCTAACAACGCACAAGGGGTCCGGGAGAAACGCGGGCCCACGGTCCCTCTGCAGGAAGGTCTCCCCCGGAGCAGTCAATCGGAGCCTCCTCACCTGTTGGTCAGGGCGCGCAGGTCTTCGAGTCGTTTCATGGCCTCTCCCGAGTCTATCGCCGCCTCCGCCGCCGCCACGCCGTCGGCGATGTTTCTGGCGGCCCCTCCCGCCGCTATGGCGGCGGCGGCGTTGAGGACCACCACGTCGCGGGCCGGGCCCGCGGCTCCGCCCAGAACGTCGGCGATGACGGCGGCGTTCTCCTCGGGACCGCCGCCGCGCAGCTCTTCGGGCCGGCACCTTTCGAAGCCGAAGTCTTCGGGCTTTATATGGTATGTCCTTACGGAGCCCTCACGCAGCTCGGTGACCCGAGTCTCGCCGGTCAGCGTTATCTCGTCGAGCCCGTCCTCGCCGCGCACCACGTAGGCGCAGCGGGCGCCGAGGTTGCCGAGCACCTTTGCGAGCATGTCGGTGAGCAGCGGATCGTAGACGCCGATGAGCTGACACGTCGCGCCGGCCGGGTTCGTGAGAGGTCCGAGGATGTTGAAGATGGTCCTTATGCCGAGCTCCCGGCGCACGGGGGCGGCGTACTTCATGGCGCCGTGGAGCAGGGGAGCGAAGAGAAAGCCTATGCCCACCTCCCGGAGGCACTCCTCGACGCGCTCGACCTCGACCTCGATCTCCACTCCCAGGGCCCTGAGCACGTCGGCGCTTCCGCTCCTCGACGATACCGAACGGTTGCCGTGCTTGGCCACCGTGAGCCCGGCGCCAGCGGCGACGAAGGCGGCGGCCGTCGAGATGTTGAAGGTGAAGGACTCGTCGCCGCCGGTTCCGCAGGTGTCCACGACCTGCAGGGCCCTGACCCGTATGGGGGTGGCCTTGGCGCGCATGACCCTGGCAGCGCCGGTTATCTCGGCCACCGTCTCGCCCTTCATGCGAAGCGCCGTTATGAAGGCCCCTATCTGGGCCGGAGCGGCGGCGCCGGTCATGATCTCCTCCATGACGGCCGCGGCCTCCTCTTCGGTGAGGTCCTCGCCTTTCACCACCTTCGAAAGGGCCTCTTTTATCATGGTCAACTCCTGCGCGGCTGAAAAAGCCGCCTACGCCCCGATAGCGAGGAAGTTTCCGAGTATATCCTTGCCCGCCGGCGTAAGGATCGACTCGGGATGGAACTGCACGCCCTCGAGCGCGAAGTCCCTGTGCCTTATACCCATTATCTCGTCGCTGTCGGTCCAGGCGCTCACCTCGAAGCAGTCGGGGAGGCTCTCCCTCTCCACTATGAGCGAATGGTACCTGTTGGCCTCGAAGGGGTTGTCGATGCCCGCGAATATGGTGCGGCCGTCGTGGTAGACCATGGAGGTCTTGCCGTGCATGAGCCTTTCGGCCCTTACGACACGGCCTCCGAATGCGTAGGCAATGGACTGGTGGCCGAGACAGACGCCGAGGATCGGCAGCCGTCCGGCGAAGGCCTTGATGACATCGACCGAGACGCCGGCGCGCGTGGGATCGCAGGGGCCGGGCGAGACGACGATTCGCTCCGGCGCGAGCCGCTCTATCTCCTCGACGGTGACGGCGTCGTTTCTGTAGACGCGCACGTCCTCGCCGAGCTCGGCCAGGTACTGGACGAGGTTGTAGGTGAACGAGTCGTAGTTGTCTATCATCAAGAGCATGAACCGGTCCCTGCGGCGCCGTTCAGTTGAGTTCCTCCCTTGCAAGCTTCAGGGCCTTGAAGAGCCCCTTTGCCTTGTTGACCGTCTCGTCGAACTCGCGGGCCGGGTCCGAGTCGGCCACTATGCCGGCGCCGGCCTGCACGTAAAGCTTTCCCCCGCTGACCACCATGGTCCTTATGGCGATGCAGACGTCGAGGTCGCCGTCGAAGCCTATGTAGCCCACCGAACCGCCGTAGACGCCGCGGCGCGTGGGCTCGAGCTCCTCTATTATCTCCATGGCCCTCACCTTCGGAGCCCCGGAGAGCGTGCCAGCCGGGAAACACGAGCGCAGCACGTCGAAGCCGTCGAGATCGGCCCTCTTTTTGCCGCGCACATTCGAGACGATGTGCATGACATGCGAGTAACGTTCCACCGTCATGAACTCGTCCACCCGCACCGAGCCCGGCTCGGCCACCCTGCCCACGTCGTTGCGTCCGAGGTCGACGAGCATTATGTGTTCGGCCCGTTCCTTGGGGTCGGCCACGAGCTCGCGCTCGAGCTCCCTGTCCCGCGCCTCGTCGCGCCCCCTCGGCCGCGTGCCCGCTATGGGCCTTACGGTGATGTCGTCGCCGTCGAGACGCACCAGTATCTCGGGAGACGATCCCACGAGCGTCACTCCGCTCTGGCGCATGAAGAACATGTAGGGCGAGGGGTTCACGACCCGCAGAGCGCGGTAGACGTCGAAGGGCTCCACGTCCAGCGGCGTTTCGAAGCGCTGGGAGATGACGGCCTGGATGATGTCGCCGCTTCGTATGTAACGCTTGGTCTTCTCCACGGCCTCGATGAAGTCCTCTTTTTCGAAGTTGGAGGTGACGGCGCCGCCAGGGCCCGCCGGGGCCGGCTCCCTCGTCCGCCCCTCGCGCAGCCTGCGCCTCAGGGCCTCGAGCTTTTCCACGGCCGCGGCGTAGACCTCGTCGGCGTCGCCGTCGGCGGTGAAGGCGTTGCAGATGAGCTTTATGCGCTGCTCCACGTTGTCGAAGACGAGCAGCGTATCGGTCACCATGAAGCTGAGATCGTAGATATCGAGGTCCCGCCTGGCGAGCTCGGGCAGACGCTCTATGTGGCGCACCACGTCGTAGCCCACGTAGCCGACGGCACCGCCGTGAAAGCGCGGAAGCCCCTCCACCGCAGCGGGACGGAAACGGCGCAGAAAGCGTCTCAGTATATCCAGCGGGTCGCCCCGCTCGGTCGTCGTCGAGCCGCTTGCGCTTATCTCCACCACGCCGTCCCTGCCGCGCACCACGGCCCTGGCCGAGGCGCCGAGCACGCTGTAGCGGCCCCACTTCTCGCCGCCCTCCACGCTCTCGAGCAGAAAGGCCCCGCCGCCGTCGTCTATCTTCATGAAGGCCGTAACCGGCGTCTCCGTGTCGGCCAGGATGTCGGTATGGACCGGCACCACGTCGGCCCGCGCGGCCAGGGCCCGGAAGTCCTGGAGGGAGGGGAAATAGCGTGGTTTTTTCATAAGGTACATAGGGTATCACACGAAAATCGAGGTAGTCAACAGCAATGAGGGGCGGCGGGCGAGGTTGCGGGGGCCTTGCAAGAGGACGGGCCCTGTCGTATGATGGGAACGCCGCACAGCCGCGCAAGCCGGGAGCCGCCGCCATGGTCTTCTACGCCGCCGTTTCGCTCATATCGGCCTCGACGCTGCTCTTCGAGGTGGCCCTTGTGAGGACCTTCTCCATAGTGCTGTGGCATCACTTCGCCTTCATGATAGTGACCATGGCGCTGCTCGGTTACGGCGCGTCGGGCTCGCTTCTAATGGTCTTCGGGCGGCTCAGGGACGAGCGGATGCTGGCGCTCTTTCCCCTGCTCTTCGCCGCGGCGGCGCCGCTGTGCTATTTCACCGCCTCCCGCATCCCCTTCGAGCCCCACGCCCTGGCCTGGGACCCGGCCCAGCTTGCGCGCCTTGCGCTCTACTACCTCGTCCTCTCGCTCCCCTTCGTCTTCTCCGGGGGCGCCGTGGCCCTGGCCTTCACTCTTCGCGGCCGCGAGGCGGGACGCATCTACGGCGCCGACATGGCCGGGGCCGCGACCGGGCCGCTTGCGGCCGTTGCCGCCTTCCGGCTCTTCGACTGCGGCGGGGTGGTGCTCGCGGCGTCGACGGGCGGCCTGCTCTCCTCTCTGCTCATGAGCCTGGCGCTCGCGGCGCCCCGGCGGCGCACGGCTGCGGCCGCGGCGCTGGCGGCCGCCGCGGCCGCAGCCGTCCTCGCCCTGCGCCCCTCGGTCCTCGACCCTCCGCTCTCGCCCTACAAGGCCCTCTCCACGGCCCTGAGCTTCGAGGGCTCGGAACACCTCCTGCGACGGTGGAACGCCTTTTCACGGGTGGACCTCGTAAAGAGCCCGGCCGTGAGGTACGCTCCGGGGCTGAGCCTGCGCTACCTGGGGCCGCTGCCGGACCAGCTCGGCATCACCGTGGACGGCGACGACATGACGGCCGTGACGAGCCTTGCAGACCCCAAACGGCTCGCCTTCTTCGACTACCTCCCCTCGGCGCTCCCCTACAGGCTCGCGGCCCTCGACGGTCCCCTGGAGACGAAAAAAGTCTTTCTCATGGACACGGGCGGCGGGTTCGCCGTGGCCGAGGCCCTCCACCACGGCGTAAGAGAGATATACGGCGCCGAGACCAACGGCCTCGTCATCGAGGCGGCCGACGCCGCCTTCGGAGAGCGCATCTACGACAGGGCCCGCGTGAGCACCGGCCAGGCCCGCTCGGTCCTCAAGGCGACGGCCCGGGACTACGACATCATCGCAGCCGGTCCGGGCTCGGTGGCCCCGGCGGCCGCCGCCCTCGCGGCCCTGACCGAAGACTACCGGTTCACGGTCGAGGCGCTGCGCGAGTACTACGGGAAGCTGCGCGCAGGGGGGCTGCTCTCCATCACCCTCTACATGCTGCCGCCGCCGAGGGCCGAGGCGAGACTCCTGAACACCGTAATCGAGGCCGCAGGTGACGGGGAAACACCCATCGAGGAGCGGCTCATGGTCTTCAGGACTATCGAGACCCTGACGGTCGTCGTGAAGAAAGGACGCTTCGACGAGCGCGAGACGGCGGCGCTGCGCTCCTTTCTCGACGAGATGCGCTACGACGCCGTCCACTACCCCGGCATGGACCCCGGCGAGGCCAACCGCTACAACCGCTTTCCCGCGCCGCTATACCGCGACCTCGCGGCCTCGCTCCTCGACGACGGGCGAAGGGCCGAGTTCACGGAACGCTACCTCTTCGACATCAGCCCCGCCACCGACGAGCGTCCCTTCTTCGGCCACTTCTTCAGGCTCTCCAGGCTCGGCGAGGTGGTGCGCAGCGTGGGCGGGCGCTGGCAGATACTGCTCGAGGGCGGATACCTCGTGCCCGTCGTCTTCGTCCAGGCCGCCGCGCTCTCGCTCGCCCTCGTGGCGGCCCCGAGGCTTCTCGCCGCCACGGCCCGCGTCGAAGCGGCGCTGGCCTCGCTCCCCGCAGCCCTCGCCTACTTCTTCCTCATCGGCACGGCCTACATGTTCGTCGAGATATGGCTCATAAAAAAACTCATCCTCTTTCTCGTGCACCCGGAGTACGCCTTCAGCGTCGTGGTGAGCGCCCTTCTCGCAGGCTCCGGGGCCGGCAGCCTGCTGAGCCAGCGCATAGGGCTCGCGGCCGGAGCGGGCCGGGCGGCCGCCGTCGTCGCCGCCGTGGCCGTCGCCGTGAGCGCGGCGGCCCTCGGGCTCCCCCCGCTTCTCGACGCGCTGCTGGGCCTGCCCCTTGCGGCCCGCGTCATGGCCGCGGCGCTCGTCATCGCCCCGCCGGGCGTGCTCATGGGCATGGCGCTGCCGCTGGGCATGCGGCTTCTGGCACGGGGAGCGGAGGGGCTCATACCCTGGGCCTGGGCGGCCAACGCCGCGGCCTCGGTCATGGCGGGCCCGGCGGCCGTCATGGCGGCCAGGGCCGCCGGCTTCACGGCGGCGGCCCTGGCCGCCGCCCTCATGTATCTCGCCGCCGCGGCGATCATGGGGCGCAGGGGAGCCTTCGGGAAGGAGAGGGAGACGGACGCTCCCTGACGAGGCAGGCAAAAAAAGACCCGGACCTCACAAGGTCCGGGTCTTCCGGTCGTCACGGATGAAGGGTGTCAGAGGCTCTTGAGGTACTTGACCACCGCATCGGCGTCGGCGTCGGAGAGCTTCTGGGCCGGCATGTCGATGGGGTACTTCTTGTACTTCTTGGCAGCGCCCTTGCGGCCGTGGAGGATGACGTCCTTGATGGCGGCGGCGTCACCCTTTATGAAGTCGTTGCCCTTGAAGGCGGGGGCCATGGGCGTGCCCTTGCCGCCCTTGCCGTGGCAGGCCTGACACTTGGACTTGTAGATCTTCGCGCCGTCAGCGGCAATGGCGGCGCCGGAGAAAGCGAGACCTGCGGCTGCGACAGCTGCTATTATTGCCTTCCTCATACTCGTGACCTCCTTAAGGTAAGATTGGGTCCGAATTAGATACCATCTACCGGAAACCTTGTCAAGCCTTTTTATCGGCGCGCCCCGGCGCGGAACGGCCCCCCTTCGGCCTACAGGGCCGAATCGATTATGACGGCGCCGAAGAGCACGCCGAGATACATCATCGATATCTTGAAGTTCTTCCAGGCGACTTCGCGCGTCGGCGTCATGAGAAGCTGCACGTTCCAGAAGATGAAATAGACGCCCACGGCAACGGCGGCGGCGAGATACAGGAGGCCGTTGTAGCCGAGGAAAAATGGTATGAGAGAGGAGACGACAAGGAGCACCGTGTTTACCAGGATGTAGACGGCCGTCCTGGCATCGCCTATGACGACCGGCAGCATGGGGATGCCCGCCCTGGCGTACTCCTCGCGGTGGAAGATGGCGAAGCTCCAGAAGTGCGACGGCGTCCAGAAGAACATGACCACGGCGAGCAGAAGCGGCGGCATGCATAGCTCGGGATGGACCGAAGCTCCGCCGGCAAGTACTGCGAAGCTGCCGGCAAGCCCCCCGATGATGATGTTGAGCCAGCTCCGGCGTTTGAGCCATACGGTGTAGATGAAGGCGTAGGTAAAGGCGCCGAGCGCGAGATGGAGCGCCACCATGTAGTTGAGGGCCTTGACCGAGACGAGAAGGGAGAGGAGGAAGAGGGCGGCGGCGATGAGGAAGACCGGCGCCGAGCCTGCGAGCTCGCGCGAGGGCAGCGGCCGGCCCCGCGTCCTCTCCATCACGGTGTCTATGTCGCGGTCGAAGTAGTGGTTGAAGGCGCTCGCGCCCATGGAGGCGAGCATGGTGGCCACGACGAGAAAGAACATCGTGCTCGCCGAGAAATCGCCGCTCTGGGCCGCCACGAAGCCCACAACGGCGCTGAAGGTGATGAGACCGCAGATGCGTATCTTGAAGAGCGGAAGGTACTTTGCTATCGCCACCGGAGACCTCCTTGTAAGGAAGTTCTGATCTCTTCCACCGGGGAAACCGTGGGGCCGAGCCCCTTCTGCAGAAGGCTTCCCCCGCGACAATCAGTCAGAGACCGGCATTGCCGGGAGCGGTTTCAGCGACGAGGCAATGGCTGCCCGGTTCATTCCACAGGCGGGCCTGCTCCGCTGCGGAGCGGCCCCCGGCCCGCAATGAGCTCGTTTCGAGTCTTTCCGCACCACGGCGGAATAGAGGGCGCCGGGGCTTCCTCAGGGCCCCTGCCGGCCCGCGAGCCACCACCGCTCGCCCGCGCTCTCCTGTCCGCCGGCGGCCGGGACGCGCCTGAGCATGGAGATCGCGGCGTTGAGCACGAAGGTGATGCCGCCCGCGATGGCCACCAGGCCGCCCAGCCCCATTATGCTCATGCCCACGTACTTCCACGTGGTGTCGAGATTCTGGGCCGCGCCGTAGGTCTTGCGCGCCACTCCGTGGGAGCCCGCTATCCAGAGCCCCCCGGCGAAGAGTATTATGCCCAGGCTGTAGAGGTAGGGCTGGACCCTTGCCAGTCTTGTACTATAAACGGCCCTGTCGAGTAAAGGCAAAATTTCGTAGAAGAGGCCCATGAAGGCGATGGTCACGGCGCCGATGGTGCAGTGGTAATGGGCCGGTATCATGGTGTTGACGCCCTTCATGGTGGCCGCTATGGCGCCGCCCACGCCGAAGACGGCCATGGAGAGCACGAGCGACGAAAAGGCCGGGTCTCTCCATGGCAGCCCCTTCCCCTCGAAGCGCGTGCCCCTCTTCGAGACGAGAAGGAAGATGATCAGCACGGCGAATACGGAGGTGGACGGCCCGAGTCCCCACTTGAGCGTTGTAAAGCTCTCCTTGTAGGCCTGGGTGGCCGTGTCATGAAAGTAGTAGATGAAGGGCGCCGTCAGCGCGATGGCCACGTAGAGCGCGAACAGGGCCTTGGCCGTCCTCTCTCCCACGGCGCTCGTGCCCATGGTTATGGTCGTCAGCATGAGCCAGACGGTGACCATGGATATGGTGTTCGTATACTGGAGGACGTGGCCTCCGCCCCAGACGAAGCGGTCGAAGTCGAAAAAGGCCTTCTCCGTTGCGAAGTGGTTGTAGCCCGAGAGGCCGAAGCATATGAAGGCAATGAGGGCGCAGAGGGCGGCGGCCGCCATGCCGAAGGTCGCGGCGGGGAGCGCAGCGCCTTCTCTGCGGGCTTTGATGACGGTGAGCAGGGTGTTGACCACGTTGAGAAGGATTCCGGCCGCAAAGAGCGCAAGCCCCGTGTAGAACCAGGGGTGGAGGAGGAAGGGCACGTAGTTGGCCAGTTCGGCGTAACCGAGGCCCGATAGCGCCGTTACGACTATGAGCGCCGTGCCGCCCGCGGCCAGTCCCAGGGCGACCCGGCAGAGCAGGGGACTGAACATGGCCGTATCGGTGAAGATCGTGGAGGTGAAGACCCACAAGAAGCCCTCGAAGGCGAGGAACCATATGATGAAGGCCATGACCACGTGGCCCACCAGCGCAACGTATATGTAGTCGGAGCCCAGCGGCAAGAGGTCCTCTATGACCGGCGTCCTGGCAAGGGCCACCATGAGGGCGAATATGCCGGCGAACACGAGGGCCAGGACGGCGAAGAGCAGCCAGCCGTAGGCGAGCCGAAGCGAAGGTGCTGTTACGGGCGAGGCGGCGCCCCGCTGCAATGGTCTTTCCATGCGAACCCTGTCGTTGCGTGTCGTTTCCCCGAAGATAGCGGGAGATGATTCATGAAAAGGTACCAGAGGCGCGGCGCTAAATCAAGGCAAAAAAGCAGGGGGAGGGGGATGAGAGAGGATGGGGAAGGACGAACGCCGCTTGCCGGAAGGCCGAAAAGAGGGGGCGCACAACAAGAGTACCGGAGCCGAGAGTAAGTTGCGACCGCTGATCGAGGGGGCGCGGCCTTCACCTTCAGGGTATGGGTAACCACACCGGACCAAATCATGTAATGTAAAAATGGTTTGCTCATGATACGTTGCACTGAGTGTTCTTATAGCCGTGCATGGCAACTTTCCGACGGACGCTTTAAGTGTCGTCGTTGCGGCACATGTCTTTTTATGGCATAAGCTTAACGAAGTCTGCATAAGCTGTTCGCAGTTTGGCCACGAACCTGTTTCTTTCTTGAACCTTGAGATGCCTGCATTTGACAGCTGTCTTCTTTTCGTAGGGATGAGAAACAGGTAAATGGTTCCGACGCATGTTCATTTCCCGGAAGCAATCCGCCACGGTAGGACATTCCTTAGAAAATGGACCTGACGCGTCCAGCATGACCCCGAAATCCACAAGTTGACCTTTTCGATCGATAGTCTTGCACGCACCTGGGTGCCCAGTTCTATTTAAATGTCGTTGTAATGCAAGGAACACAGCATGGTTGAACGAATTCTGGCAAGCCAGCCAGAATGATCTCCCACCATCAAAGGCGGCCTCAGCTTGCTTGAGTAGGCCAAGAGCATGCACATATTCAGACCCCAATAGGCTATGCCATGACTTACTTCGATGTACTTTGTATCTTGATTCGAGAATCTCTGCAATCGGGTCCACCTGTCTTCCACGAGTTTGTATCACTCCCAATTCACAGAGGGTATTACATACTTGGGAAGGCAGACCGTCTTTCTTCAATCCAAAGACATCAAGGGTCAACTTGCGTTCATGAAGTCTCGAACAGATGGATAGACCCGGTTCGAAACTAGAGCGTCGCAGATAATATTCAGCCGCTTCGCCTTTCGAGAAAGCCCCAACGGGAAGCACCGGAGCCAGTAGTGATTGTAAGATCGGCGACTGGAATTTGAGAAACCGGCTATGCTTCTTTCCCCCCACTTCCTCTGAAACACAAAGGAAGTGGCAAGCTCCCCATTTTTCCATCAGGTTTTCGCCCGAGCCCTGTTTCGCAATGGCAATCGCCTTAGTCGTAAGTGCTCTGATCGCCCTGCGTCCCAGAGTTGTCGGTATCCGACGGTAACGGGCGAGTATATGCCAAGCTTCACCACGCACGTACGGGTACGGGTTGCTCTTCACCAAATCTAGGCACAAACGCTCTATCGGCTTTCGATAGCCGAACTGACCGAGGTAGGTGAAGAATGCATCCGCATGTTCTGGGTGACGCGGAATCAACTTCAGAACAAGCTGTAACAAGTTTGTGTCTGGCTCTGCGCGGAAAAGCACATACCGCAGCCGTGTCTTGTCCTCCACTTTATAGGGCTTCCCACCTATAGCAGAAAAAAACCAACGACGTGCACGGCTCCTGGTCAACTTCTCAGTCCCGGCTTCGTGCTGTGGGTCCGAAATACTGGGCAGCATACCCATAGCTTCATCGATTTTCTGGGCGCGCTTGATAGCGAACTTGCCCGTTTGTGGGATCAATCCTCTTTCTCTACAACACTTTTCGAGTTCGATGACGTTCTCCCTTATCTCATCTTCTGACGCTGCAAAGAGTCTCACATCATCCACGTAGCGCATATATCCGCGACGCTTACGCAGGGCAAGGTCAATAGGTAGAAGGAAGCATTCGGCAAGGAAATCAGAAGCAATTGGTCCTTGGGGAATGCCATGCCCATGACCTGATGATGCTTTATTTGAGCTCCATGTACGGAGACAAGTGAGAATCAATTTAGTATCGTCGCTCGTTAAACTTAAACGTGGATAAATGGTTTTAAGTAGCAATTCATGGGAGATAGTATCGTAGAATGCAGCTAAGTCGAAATCTGCGACCCATCGAAGCCTGGCCTTATAGTTCTTTCGGATTTTACGCTGAAAAGCCCTGTAAGTATCCTGCCACCTTCGAAAAAAGAAGATGCTGTCGGGCTTCTGGAGGATATTGCTGAAGATAACCTGGAACTGCAACGGAGCCCGTTTTGACTGTAATCGCTTAGCTGCAAGGTTGGCAAACGCCTGAAGAACAATCTGGTCTTCAATGTGGAGCAGCGCCAGTGGGCGGTGAAGTCCCGATGGTTTCGGAATGTATATTCGTTCAGGGTGCCGCGGCCTGAATGTTCCCCCTATGAGACGCTGTCGAAGATCTTTAATATTGTCATCCAACGCTACTTCGTAAGCGTAGTAAAGACTTCGGAAAAACCGTTTATACTGTTGGTTACCGCCAGTGGTGATGCGACGCCAAGCCAATATGAGATTTGGGCGACTCGCAAGTTGGCTCAGTTTCAACGAAACCTCCTACTACCATTATGTCCCTCACCGCCTCATATAGTTTCCGTATAGAAAGACGAATGAGATGCACTACACATCCCTGACAGACTTTTCGTCAGTGAAGGCTCTTAAATATTATACCATTGTATTTCCTCAACTATATCGGGCGCAAAGACCTCATATGCATTGATATAGGTCGGCGGCATCAGGCGATTTTGACCTCCAGCCGTTTTCCTAATGCCGAGGCGACCCGCTCCAGGGTTGAGAGCTTGATATCCTCGGCGTGGTTCTCTATCCGCGAGATAGCGCTCTTCTTGGGATGAAGCCTGCGTGCGAGTTCTTCCTGTGTTAGTCCAGCCTCCTCGCGTGCCTGCCTGAGCACAACGCCGATCTTGAACTGCTCGTATCCCTCGTCATAACCCTAAACCTACTAAAGTCTTCGCCTAAAGGCGAGGGATTTTCTCCCATTCCCCGAAAGGGACATTAATTACCCTGAGGGAACTTTTTTGTAAAAGTGTCACAGACCCCCGGTTCCCGCAGATTCCCTCCAAAAACTTTTAATGCAAGTTGGTTTCCCCCAGGGTAATCAAAGGCCTAAGGGGCCTGGCGTCTCATCTCCGCCCCCGCTCCCCTTCACAAACAGCAAGGCCGGGGCGGCGGCGTCTTGCTCAAGGAACCTACCGGTCTGGACTATTATCTCCGTCGCCGTGGCCTTGTCCTTGAATATGAGCGCCCTCTTGACGTTGACCTTCATCTTGGTGGTGGCGGCCGTTATCTTCTCGAAGTCGATGTAGATGGTGAGCTTCGAGGTCTCGGCCTTCACCTCCACGTTCGAGTCCTCGACCTTGCGCCAGACCTCGACGATGCCCATCTTGCGCAGGGCCTTGCGGTTGGCGGCCTCCACCTTCTCGATTGGATAGCTGAAGGTCTTGTAGGCGACGTTGGTGACGGTGTAGGCTATGCCGCCGCCGGCGCCGCTCACGAGAACCGGCAGGGCGAGAGGGAGCATGCCCGGCAGGGCGGTGCATCCGCCGAGCGCCGGGAAGACGGCGAGAACGACAAGGGGCAGGAGAATTCTTTTTCTCGGCATGGACGCCACGGACCGGACCCTGAGATTGACACGAAGACGGGCGGCGGCGCACGAAGACGCCGCACTCTCTATGGAAACTATGATTAATTACCCTGAGGGAACCTTTTTGTAAAAAGGTTCCCTCAGACTCCCTCCAAAAACTTTTAACGCGAGTTGGTTTCCCCCTGTTTTGCCTGGCAAAACAGGGGGAAACCAACTCGTATTAAAAGTCTTTGAAGGGGGTCTGGGGGAAACTTTCTACAGAAAGGTTCCCCCAGTGTAATAAATCAGAGCTTCCCTATATTAAAGCAGAAGTCTCACCGGAAGTCCACGGTTTTCCCCGGCCTTGCCGCCCTCCCCGCGGACAAGGGCGGCGTATATGACCGATGTCATTTATTCCGCCTTGAAAAAGAGGCATAATTCCCATATAATCTTACGATAATCAACTTCATTGGAGGTATACGGACATGTTGAAGGAACGGGTGGAAGAGGCCCTCAACGGCATCAGGCCGGCCCTGCAGGCCGACGGCGGCGACGTGAGCCTCGTGGACATAAACGAGGCCGAAGGCATCGTCAGGGTTCAGCTCCAGGGCGCGTGCGCCGGCTGTCCCAGCGCGCAGATAACCCTGGCCATGGGTGTTGAGAGGGCGATCAAGGAGAAGGTCCCGGAAGTAAAACAGGTTCTCTCCGTCTGAAGAGACCTTCCGCCGGGCGTCTTGCCGGGGCCTGCGCAGCCGCATCGACCGCGCAGGCCCCGGCGGGCGACGGCGCCGATTCCGCGCTCAGCGCGGCCGCCCAGGTCACCCGATACTCCTCGTCACCCTCCGGAAGTCGACAGAAAGAGAGGACCGGCCGGTGCGTCCGGTCCCGGCGGTGTACCATGGCTTACGAAATACTCCAATCCTGCATCGAATGCGGCGTATGTCTGCCCGAGTGTCCCGAAGGGGCGATCTCCGAGGGGAGTCCCTACGTGATCGACCCCAAGTTCTGCACCGAGTGCGGCGCCTGCGCCGAGGTCTGTCCGGTCGAGGCCTGCGTGCCGGCCGGCACCGACCGGCGCCGGGCCTCCAACAAGTAGGCCCCCTGTCGCTCCGAGGCGCAAAAAAGCATTTTCCCCAAGGAGGTCCCCTCAGATGAGCAAGGTTACGGTCTGGTTCATAAAGAGCGCCATGGTATACCTGCTGCTCGCCGTACTGCTCGGCATCCACATGTCCATGGCCGGCCCAGGCTATCCCTGGATGCAGATCCACGCCCACTTCAACCTGCTGGGCTGGATGTCGATGATGATATTCGGAGTGGGCTACCACATACTGCCCCGCTTCAGCGGCCAGCCGCTCTGGAGCGTGAGGCTCAGCGAACTCCACCTCTGGCTCGCCAACGCGGGCCTTCTGGGTATGGCGGCCGGCTGGTTCGTCCTCTCGGCGGGAGGGGGAAAGATGCTCCTCTTCTTCTTCTCCACCGTCGAGGCCGTCTCGGTGGCGCTCTTCGTGGTGAACATGTTCAAGACCATAAGGGCCATGCCCGCGCCTCCCATGCCGCCCAAGCCCTGAGCACGGTCACAGACCCCGGCGCATCGCCCAGGCGGCCGGAAAACACAACATGCCGAACCAAGGAGGTATACGATAAGATGGCGGAAGCGAAGATAACCAAGGAGATGAGCATCGGCGACGTGATGGAGAAGTACCCGGTGACGGAAAAGGTCTTCATAAAGTACTTCGGCAACGGCTGCTTCACCTGTCCCGGCGCCAAGATGGAGAACATCGCCTTCGGAGCCACCATGCACGGCGTGGACGCCGACACGGTGGTCAAGGAGCTCAACGAGGCCGTGGAGGAGGGCGAGTAACCCCATGGCGAAGATATCGAAGGACGTGGTCGTAAACGACGCCATAAAGCTCTATCCAAAGACCATAAGCGTCTTCACGAGATACAACATCGACTCCTGCTGCGGCGGAGCCGTGTCGATAGAAGAGGCGGCAAGGCGCGACGGCGCGCCGCTCGACGAGCTGCTCCGGGAGCTCAACGAAGCCGCCGAGGGCTAAGCAAGCTTACCTTTCTGAGGGAACCTTTTTGTAAAAAGGTTCCCTCAGACTCCCTCCAAAGACTTTCAATGCGACTTGGTTTTCCCCTGTTTTGCCAGGCAAAACAGGGGAAAACCAAGTCGCATTGAAAGTCTTTGAAGGGGGTCTGGGGGAAACGTGGGCCTGTGGCCCTTCTACAGAAAGTTTCCCCCAGGGTAATCAAATCCCTCCGGGGCTTTCGGCGCCGCCGCAGGTGCCGAAAGCTACCGAAGAGGTTTTAAGGAGGTCGATTGAAGTGTCCGCTCCGGCTGTAAACGAAGAGGCCGTGCTCAAGGCCCTGGGTACCGTCATGGACCCGGAGCTCGGCAAGGATCTCGTCACTCTGGGAATGATAAAGAACCTCAAGGTCGAGGGATCGAGGGTGGCCTTCGACCTGGTGCTCACCACGCCGTCGTGTCCGCTCAAAAAGGAGCTCACCGACTCGGCGCGCTCGGCCGTCGAGGCCCTGGACGGGGTGGAGCAGGTGGATGTCAACACGACGGCCAGCGTGCCCCAGGCCAAGAACCTGCCCCAGCAGGCGCCGATCCCCAAGGTCAAGAACACCATCGCCGTGGCCAGCGGCAAGGGCGGGGTGGGCAAATCGACGGTGGCGGTGAACCTGGCGCTTGCGCTCTCGCAAAGCGGCGCAAAGGTCGGGCTCCTCGACATAGACCTGTACGGGCCGAGTCTGCCGCTCATGATGGGCATCCACGAGCCGCTCAAGGCGACACCGCAGGAGCGGCTCGTGCCGCTCGAGGCCTACGGCGTGAAGCTCATCTCCGTGGGCTTCATGCTCGACGAGGAGACACCGCTCATCTGGCGCGGGCCGCTGGTCATGCAGCTCGTAAAACAGTTCCTCACCGGTGTGGAGTGGGGCGAGCTCGACTACCTGGTCATAGACCTCCCGCCCGGCACGGGAGACGCCCAGCTCACGCTCGTGCAGACCATACCGGTCACCGGGGCCGTCATCGTGACCACCCCCCAGGACGTGGCCCTCATAGACGCCCGCCGGGCCATAAAGATGTTCGGCGAAGTGAAGGTGCCCATAATCGGCATCGTCGAGAACATGAGCTACTTCACCTGTCCCCACTGCAACGAGACGACCGAGATATTCAGCCACGGCGGGGGGCAGAAGACGAGCGACCGCTACGGCGTGCCCTTCCTCGGAAGCCTGCCGATGGACCCGGCGATCCGCGAGGGCGGCGACGCGGGAAAGCCCGTTGTCGTGGCCAGACCCGAATCGAAGGACGCCGAGATATTCATGGAGATAGCGCAGAACGTGGCGAGCAAGCTCAGTATAATGGCCCTTAGCTGAAGGCGCGGGCGCGCCGGAGGACCACGCCGCAAAGAGCGGCCCCCTGATAAAGAGGGGGCCGCTCTTTGCTTTGCGCCCCCGGCTCCAGTCCCATCGGTTTCGGCTTCGCCGGCCGACTCACGAGGCGGCGCCGACGAGCTCGGAGAGGCGCTCCACGCCGTGGCGCTCCATGTACTCCTCGACGCCCTCGAGCACCCTGACGGCGGCGGCCGGATCCACGAAGCTCGCCGTGCCGACCTGCACGGCCGCGGCGCCCGCCAGGATGAACTCCAGGGCGTCGCGGCCCGTCATGATGCCGCCTATCCCTATGACGGGCGTGCGGGCGGCGGCGGCCGCCTCCCAGACCATGCGCACCGCCACGGGACGTATGGCGGGCCCCGACAGCCCGCCGACCCTGTTGGCCAGCACGGGCCTTCGCCGCTCCACGTCTATTACCATGCCCGTAAGGGTGTTTATGAGCGATACGGCGTCGGTGCCGGCCTCCTCGACGGCGCGGACCATGAGGGCGATGTCCGTGACGTTGGGGGATAGCTTGGTTATGACGGGAAGGGTCGTGGCCCTTCTCACGGCCTCCACCACGGCGGCCGCCTCGCGGGGGTCGGTGCCGAAGACCATGCCGCCCTTCCTGACGTTGGGGCACGAGATGTTGATCTCGAGGGCGCCGACCCCGCCGGCGTCGTCGAGGATCCGGGCGACCTCGGCGTACTCGCCGCGGCTCTCGCCGAAGATGTTGGCCACCACGGCGGTGTCGAAGCGGCGAAGCTGCGGCAGTCTTTCTTCGACAAAGGCCCGGACGCCCACGTTCTGGAGTCCTATGGCGTTGAGCATGCCGCAGGGCGTTTCGACTATGCGGGGCGGCGGGTTTCCGGGACGGGGCTCGAGGGAGAGACCCTTGACGACCACGGCGCCGAGGCGGCCGAGGTCGAGGTGGCCGCTGAACTCGAGGCCGTAGCCGAATGTGCCCGAGGCGGTCATGACGGGATTTCTGAGCTCGAGGGCGCCTATGCGCACCGACATGTCTCTTTCCGGCGCAGCGTTCGTCACAGGGCCTCCCAGTCGATGAGAGAGCTTTCGAAGACGGGGCCGTCGCAGCAGACCATCAGGGGACGGAAGGCGCCGGCATGGTCCTTCTGCGCCGCCCTGACGGCGCAGCCCAGGCACACGCCCATGCCGCAGGCCATGGAGCTCTCGAGCGAGACATGACACTCCACGCCCCGTCCGGCGCAGAGACGGGCAACGGCCCTGAGCATCGCCGCGGGGCCGCAGGCGTAGACCACGCTCTCAGCCGAGACCTCTTCGGCGAGCAGGTCGGTTACAAGGCCCTTGTGACCCACGGAGCCGTCTTCCGTGGCAGTTCTGACGGTGCAGCCCCCGATGGCCCGCAACTGCTCGGCAAGCGCCGCCTCGCGGCCGGTGCGCGCGCCGAAGAGGAGCGTGCCGCCCGTGGTCCTTGCCAGGAGCTTGAAGGGCGGGATGCCTATGCCGCCCGCCACCATGACGAGCCGCCTCCCCGGCTCCACGGGCGGAAAACCGTTGCCCAGCGGGCCGAGCACGTCGATGACGTCGCCGGGGCGGAGGCGCGACATGATGGCCGTGCCGCGGCCGACGACGCGGTAGATGATCTCGATCCTCGTCCCCGTGACAAGGCCGCCGCCGAGCGCGCCTCCGGCAACGTCGGCCACACCGAAAGGCCGGCGCAGAAGGGGGTCCAGGGAGAGCGGGTCCGGTCCGTCCGAGACCCTCACCATGAGGAACTGGCCGGGCCGCACGCGCCAGGGGCTGGGGAGCTCCACGGTGAGCCCGAAGTGGCCCCTGCAGAGTTCCACGTTGTCCGTGACCGAGGCGGCGGCCGAGCGGGGACCGTCCGGGATGGTTCTGTTCATCATAACGGAGACCGACGATACTCCACGTTCTCTTTGAGCGGCGTCACGGCCGCCCTCGCTTCTCCCCTCCCCCTCCGCCCGCCCTCTCCCTCAGATCGAGCGCCATGACCAGGGCGTCCTCATCGCCGTAGTAGCGGCGCCGCACGAAGAGCTCGCGGAAGCCGAACCTGCCGTACATGCGTCTTGCCGCCCTGTTCGACCGTCTCACCTCCAGGAATACGCCGCGCACGCCGCGCTCTTCCATGAGGCCGAGGGCGTGGTCGAGCAGCCTCGAACCCAATCCCCGACGCCGGAAGTCGGGATGGACGGCTATGTTGAGAATATGGGCCTCGCCGTGGACCACCCAGAAGACGATGTATGCGGCGACGCACTCCGCCCCCGGGCCGCCGACCTTTGCGACCATACCGCAGGAGACAGGATTCTTCAGTTCGTTTTCAAAGAGGGCGCGCGACCACGGCGTGGTAAAGGAGAGCCTCTCGATGCGGAGCACATCGTCGAGGTCGTCTTCGGTCAATGGAGAGAACTTCGCTGCGGGACCGGAGGAAATGGGACTTCCCCTTCGCACTGACTTGCCGGGAGCTGCGGTTGGGGCCGCCCCCGAGACGCCGGACGGCCGCGGCGATGCGGCCGGGACGCTCAGGACGCGCCCACCTTGTTGAAGGCCGCCTTGCCCATGCCGCCTCCGTCCATGTCGATATGCGGCTCGCCCGTGAGCTTCTCGTTCACGGCGAATATGAGGTGCCAGAGGTCGAGCTTGCGGAGCTTGTAGCGCTGCTCGACCCTGAGGCCGGACTCCCTGAGGAACTGGTCCAGGCACATGTCGGAGCGCCAGCCTATGCGCCTGCACAGCGGGTCGACGATCTTCTCGAACTTCTCGACCATCTTGTTCTTGCTCTTGAAGTGGTTGACTATGACCACCCGGCCTCCGTTGCGGCAGACCCTGCGCACCTCGCTCATGACGCGCGCCGGGCTGGGCACCACGCTCACCACGTGGGAGATGAAGACCTTGTCGAAGGTGTCGTCGTCGAACTCGAGGTTCTGGGCGTCCATCTCCATGAGCGTGATATGGTCGAGCCCCTCCCTGCGGATCTTCTCCCTCGCCTTCTTGAGCATCTGCCGCGAGATGTCGATGCCGATGACCTCGCAGTGCCTGGGAAAGAGCGAAAGAGAGAGGCCCGTGCCCACCCCCACGTCGAGCACCCTGTCTCCCGGCTCGATGCCCATGTAGGCTATGGCGTGTTTTATCCTGGGGTAGAAGAACCTCTTGAAAAGAGGCTCGTAGACGTTGGAAAGCTTCGCGTAAATGCGTTTTACACTCTCCGGCTCCAATCCCTTCCTCCTTGACGTTTTTTACGATCCGCGGCAAAACCGTCCGAGGGGCCGCCGGTGAGGGAAAGCCCCCCCTGTCCGTTGCCATATAACATACCCCTTACGGCGGTGAATTTCAAGAGTTTTGAAGAGATTCCGAACAGGGAAGCTCTGATTTGTTCCGCCGAGGGGGCCTTTCCAACGGCAAGGTTCCCCCGCGCAGGGAACGGGGCACCCCCTACATGAGCAGCACGGCGGCGGCCACTACGGTCGTGTACTTGCCGTCGCCCTTGACGATGGCCGACTGGGTTATGTTCGTCGTCTTGACTATCTTGTCGCTTATCCTGTATATCTCCTTCTTCTCGTCCCAGCCGAGGTTCTCGTCGAGGTCGATGCCGAGCGTGCTCGCAAGCATTGCGGCGGCCAGGTCCTCGGCGTACTCGCCGGCCATGGTCTCGGTCTGTCCGAAGGCGTGGTGCTCGCTGAGGTAGCCGTAGAGTTTGCGGTCCGTGGGGATGGCGCAGCCCACGGACGCGGCCATGAGCCGGCGCGGCTCGTTGCTGCTGCACCGGCTCATGACGCTGAAGACGACCTGGCCGGGGGCGAGCTTCTTGAGCCCCTGGGCCTTCGTCACCACCTTGCATCCCGGCGGAAAGATGCTCGACACGCTGACGAGGTTGAACTTCTCGATACCCGCGTCCCGCAAAGCGAGCTCGAAGGAATGAAGCTCTTCGCGGTGGATGCCCACCCCCTTGGTGAAAAAGACTCTCTTCGGTACGAATTGCATCTGCCGTTTCCCTCCGCAAAAGGGTGTTCTTCGCCGCCAGGGGCCGCCTCCCCCACCGGCGCCGCTTAGGGAACTCTGATTTATTGCACTGAGGGAACCTTTTTGTAAAAAGGTTCCCTCAGACTCCCTCCAAAAACTTTTAATGCGAGTTGGTTTCCCCCTGTTTTGCCAAAGCAAAACAGGGGGAAACCAACTCGTATTGAAAGTCTTTGAAGGGGGTCTGGGGGAAACTTTCTACAGAAAGTTTCCCCCAGGGTAATTAATCAGAGCTTCCTATACGAAAAGATCCGGAGAGGGGTGCTCACTTCTCCGTCATGGCCGCATAGCCCATCATTTTGTAGACGAGTCTTGCGGCCGTGAAGTCGGGGGCCACGTTGCCTGGCAGGGGAGAGAGCTCCACCACGTCCATGCCGACGACCTTGCGGTGCGAGGCCACAGCCCGCAAGAGCCCGAGTACGTCGTGCCAGCCGAGCCCTCCGGGCTCTGGGGTGCCGGTGGCCGGCATGATCGACGGATCGAGGCAGTCGAGGTCGACGGTGACGCAGACCTTCTCCGAGAGGGCCGAGACGATCTCGTCGACCGGCACGCCGCCCCGCATCCCGGCGGCGTAGAAAGTCCGCACCGAGCCGTCGCCCGCGGCGGCGCGCTCGTCGAGGAAGGCCGCCTCCTCGGCCGAAAGGCTCCTTACGCCGACCTGCACGATGGGGCATATCTCGCTTATCCTGCGGGCCACGCAGGCGTGGCTGTAGGGGCTCTCTTCGAAGCGGTCGCGCATGTCGGCGTGGGCGTCGAGCTGGAGCACCGAGAGCGAGCCGTGCGCCTTGAAGAGCGCCCTGACGAGCCCCACCGTGATGCTGTGCTCGCCGCCGAGGACCACCGGTATGCTCCCCCCCTCGACGATCTCCGAGACGGCCTCCTCGACGCGCCCGGCCATGGCCTCGGGCCCGGCGGCCGTGGGCTCGAGGAAGGGGAGCGTCCTTATGCCGGCCTCGATGGGCTCGAAGCGCAGTTCCTCGTCGTAGAGCTCCATGTGGGCCGACGCCTCGAGTATGGCCCGCGGACCGCCCCGCGCCCCGCTCACATAGGAGACGGTCAGGTCGTAGGGCACGGGCAGCACGGTGAAGCGCGCGGCCCCTCCGTCGGGCCGCAGGCCCTCGGGCAGGCCGCCGAAACTTGCGACGGTGAATGAAGAACTCACTGCCAGATCCTGCTCTCCACCCGCTGGGCGCCTTCGAGGGACATGTCGGGCAGCTTGCGCTCGTAGCCGTCGAGCCGCTGGCTCAGCGCCGTGGCCAGTATGGGGAGCGCGATGGTGGCGTCGCAGTTGACGGTGACGCGGCGCGAGTCCCTCGCTATCTTGCCCCACGACTGGCTCTCCTCGAAGGTGCAGCCGCTCAGCCCGCCCCAGTGCGGGGCGTCGGAGGTGACCTGCACGGCGTACTTGTGGCCCGGCGAGTGCTTGCGCATCATGTCGGCCGTCACCTCGGTCTGCTGTATGTAGTTCTTCGGCGTGCCTCCGCCGACGAACACTATGCCGGTGGCCGGGGCGGTGGAGACTATGTGGGCCGTCTCGCGCACATCGCCTATGATGTCGAAGATCACGTTCCTGTCGTCGCCGTCGTGCATGGCCAGAGCTATCCCTATGGAGGAATCGCCGAGGGCGGGACAGTAGACGTGCACACCCGCCTTGAAGGCGGCGGTCAGGATGCCCTCCTCGCTGCCGGCGCGGCAGAGGTCCTCGCCCATGAGCCGGAAGAACTCGCGCGTCGAGTAGGGACGTCTTTCAAGGCCCGCGGCGAAGTCGTAGATGTACTTGTCCGTGTCGTTGAACTCCTCTTCCTTGGCGTAGACGTCGTACATGCGGTCCAGTCCCGCGTCCCTCAGCGCGGAGTCGTTGACGTGAGGGGTGCCCTGCCAGTGGCGGCGTCCGAGGGTCTCGTGTATGTCGTGGAAGAGGTTGGCGCCCGTTGAGACGAGGCAGTCTATGCGGCGCTTCTCTATGAGGTGGACCATGACCCGCCTCATGCCGGCCGGCACCATGGCGCCGGCAAGCCCGAAGAGCACGGTCGCCTCGGCCCTGAGCATCTCTTCCCACACATCGGCGGCCAGCGCCAGGTTCTTGCCCTGGAACGCCGTGGAGGCCATGCCCCTGAGAAGCGCCGATACGTCGTTTGAGGGGTCGATCCTCACGGGATCGACCGGCTTGTCGAGAAACCTTCGCCTCGCCTTCAAGTCGAACATGTCAGAAGTACCTCGCTCTTTCCTGGAATTCCCTGTAGTAGGCGAAGACCTTGCGGGCGTAACGCTCCGGCACCCCGGCTCCCCGCCTGATCCTGCGGGAGATGCGGCCGGGTCCGAAATTGTAGGCCGCAAGGGCCTTGAGGTCGTCGTCGTAACGCTCCCTCAGCTTGGATAGGTAGTGTATGCCGAGCCTCACGTTGAGGAACGGGTCGTACAGGGCCTCGGGACCGCTCCAGCGCAGGTCGAACTCCTTTGCCACGTAACGGCCCGTGCGGGGCCGCAACTGCATGAGGCCCCGCGCCCCCTTGCGCGAGCGCGACCAGTTGTAAAAGGTGCTCTCCGTCTTTATCACCGCTAAAACGAGCAGAGGATCGAGCCTGCGCATACTGCTCTCCTCGGCTATCACTTCGGCGAGCCTCATCTCCTCGGCCGCGCTCAGGCCGGTCCTGTGCCTGCCGAGCTCGTAGCGTATGTAGTCCACCGCCGCGCCCCCGCCGCCGGCCTCGGGCACGGAAAACGGCGGACGGAGAGCCTCGCCGGGCTCGCTCACCGCGCCGTCGACAGCGAGCATCGCCGCGAGACAGACAAACACCGTCAAAACCAAACGCCCCCTGCCCTTACGAGCCATGAACACCATCCCCAACCGTCAGTTGTTTTCCTGGGGGAAACTTTCTGTAGAAAGTTTCCCCCAGACCCCCTTCAAAGACTTTTAATTCCCTGCGGATCACCCCGATTTTGCAAGCAAAATCGGGGTGATCCGCAGGGCGTTAAAAGTTTTTGGAGGGAGTCTGAGGG
>DRME01000021.1 GCA_011375175.1 Deltaproteobacteria bacterium
AAAGGTTCCCTCAGACTCCCTCCAAAAACTTTTAATGCGAGTTGGTTTCCCCCTGTTTTGCCTGGCAAAACAGGGGGAAACCAACTCGTATTGAAAGTCTTTGAAGGGGGTCTGGGGGAAACTTTCTACAGAAAGTTTCCCCCAGAGCAATCCAGGTCAGGGACTTTTTTGTTCCTGGACCAGTGTCAGCACGTTGCCCGATATCCATCCTTCCGTATCGCCGTAGAGGCGGACCCTGTACCATCTGATGCCCCGTTCTCCTCTCGTCTCTCCCGTGAGGGGGAGGCGCTGGGAGCGGAAGGCCACGCCCACGCGTTCGCCGTCGATACTCGGCTCGGAGCGGATGTTGGCCGACGACACGTTGACGATGCCGTAGAGTGTGGCAGGCCCGTCCGCCGGGGCGGCGGGCGTGGAGGGGGTGACGGAAGCGACGGGCGCGGTGCCTGTGGCGCCGGCAGGGGCGAGAGTAGGGGACGCCGCGGGGGAATGCGCGGGGGACTTGGGGGCTTCCCCGGCGGGGGGGGCCTCCTCAGCCGCCGCCGTCGCCGCTGTCGCCTCCGCTTCCGGCGCGGAAGCGACGGGGGGGAGAGGCTCGTCGGGGCCGCCGTAGACGTAGAGCGCAGCGCCCACACCGGCGGCGAGAGCTACGGCGAGCACGGCGGCCGCGGCGTAGCCGCGTCTCGACGCCGGCGAGGGGGCGGCGGACGCCGCGCCGCTCTCCCGGCCCTTGAGGTGGCTTGCCGCAAGGCGCACGTGACGGGGCGACACCACGTTGCTCCCTTCGAGATAGGCCGACATGATGGAGCGCGAGGTCAGGAGGTTCGCAAGCCGCGGCACACCCCGCGAATAGCTGTAGACCCCCCTGGCGGCGCTGTCGTCGAGCAGCAGAAAACCCTTGCCTGCCTTTATGAGCCGGTAGTTTATGTACTCCGATATCTCGCTTCGCGAGAGCGGAGCAAGGCGCGCCGCCACGCTTATGCGCTGGTTCAGGTGACGGAGCCTGTGGGAAGCGAGCCGCTCTTCGAGCTCGGGCTGGCCTATGAGGATGACCTGGAGGAGCTTTTCCTTGTCGGTCTCCAGGTTCGTGAGAAGGCGCAGCTCCTCGAGGGTGTCGTCCGGGAGGTCCTGGGCCTCGTCCACTATGACGGCCACGGCCCTGCCCGACTCCCTCCTCGACACGAGAAAGTCCCTGAAGTCCCTGAGAAGGTCGGCCTTGCCGGCGCCCTCGCGCCGCGGCACGCCGAGGTCGTCGAGCACGGCCCGCAGAAACTCGGCCGCCTCGAGCCTCGGCGTCACGATGAGCGCTATGTCGGCCCTGTCGCGCCAGTTCTCGACAAAGACGTTCATCAGCGTGGTCTTGCCCGTGCCAGGCTCTCCGGTTATCAGGCAGAACCCCTCTTTCTGGGTCAGCAGGTACTCCATTGACATGAGCGCTTCCTTGTGTCCCGCCGAGGGGAAGAAGAACATGGGGTCCGGCGTGAGCCTGAAGGGGTCCTCTTTCAATCCGTAGAATTCGAGCAGATCCATCCCTCACCCCACAGTCGTCACGAGTTCGTATACGGGCAGCAACAGCCCCATTATGATAACGCCGAACATCACTCCCACCACCACTATGACCACAGGCTCGACGAGCTTGCCTATCTTCTGCGACACGTCGTCGAGCACCTCTATGTAATGGTCGGCGAGATAGGCGTACTGCTCATCGAGGCTGCCGCTCGTCTCCCCTATGTCGACCATGCGCGTCACCATGACGGGGAAGACCCGGTGCTTGCGCATGGCGTCGGAGATGCGGCTGCCCACCGAGATGTCGCGCATGGTCTCGTAGATGGCCTGCCTGAAGACCTCGTTTCCTATGACCTCCGAGACTATCTCCAGGGAGCGCGTTATGGGCACGCCCGCGGCGGCCAGTATCCTCTGCTGCTCGCAGAAGAGGGCGAGGAGCTTGTTGTAGAGTATCTGCCTGAGGATCGGGAAGCGGATGAGCAGTGCGTCGGTGTAGTAGCGCGTCTCGGGCTTCATGCGCAGCAGCTTGTAGAGGAGCACGAGCACAAAGGGCAGGATCGGGATGACGAACCAGTAGCTGCGCGTCAGCCCGCTCATCACCAGCAGGGTGCGCGTTATGGGGGGCAGGTCCAGACGCATGCCCTCGAAGATGAGGAGCACCTGGGGCAGCACGTAGGCGAGCCAGAAGATGAGTGAGCCGAAGGTGGTGATGAGCGCGAAGACCGGGTAGATGAGCGCCCTCTTGAGCGAGGAGTAGAGTTCCTCCATGCGCTGGAGGTGGACGGAGACGTCGTAGAGACTCCTGTCGAGGCTGCCCGTCTCCTCGCCCACCCTGGCAAGCCTTATGAATATGTCCGGGAATATCTCCCTGTACTGGGCCAGCGCATCGGAGAAGCTCGAGCCCATCTCGACGAGCCTCCTTATGTTGCCCACCGTCTGGCCCATGTAGCGGTTCTCGGCCGTGGTCTCAAGGTCCTCGAGGGCCGCTATGATGGGTATGCCGGCCCGGAGCATGACCGAGAGGCTCTTGGCCAGCTCGATGACGTCGCGGCGCCTGACGCCGTAGGCGCTGATGCGCTTTACGACGGCGTTGAGCAACTCGTTGGGCCGATATAGCGAGATGACGTAGAGCCCCGAGTCCACGATGCTGTTGAGGGCCGCCTCCTCATCGGTGCCCTCTATGCTTCCCCTGACGACGACGCCGTCGGCGTCGACGGCCTTGTAGCGGAAAGTAGCCATCAGCCGGCCACCCTCAAGACCTCTTCGAAGGTCGTCACGCCGTCGAGGGCCTTCCTCACGGCGTTCTCCTTGAGAGTCGTCATCCCCTCGGCGACCACGGTCTCATGTATCCTGCCCACCGAAGCGCCGGAGTAGATGAGCTCGCGCACGCTGTCGCTCACTATCATGATCTCTCCTATGGCGGTCCGGCCCAGGTAACCCCGGCCCGAGCAATGCCGGCATCCCCTGCCGCGGTACACCTTCTGCGGGCGCTGCTCCATGTCGAGGAGCTCAAAGGTCCTGTCGTCCTCCTCGCCGGGGTCGAGCTCCTCCCTGCACGAAGGACAGATGGTTCGCACCAGCCGCTGGGCTATGACGGCCAGGAGCGAGGAAGAGAGGAGGAAGCGGTCGGCGTCGAGGTCTATGAGTCGGGGCACGGTCGTGACGGCGTCGTTTGTGTGGAGCGTGGAGAGGACGAGGTGGCCCGTGATGGAGGCCCTTATCGCTATGCGAGCGGTCTCGCCGTCGCGTATCTCGCCGAGAAGGATTACGTCCGGGTCCTGGCGCATGAAGCTTCGGCCGGCGAGGGCGAAGTCGTAGCCCGCCTTCTCCGATATCTTGGTCTGTCTCACCATGCTGAGCTTGTACTCCACCGGGTCCTCCACGGTGAGCACGTTCTTGGCGATGAGGTTCACCTCGCGCAGCGCAGCGTAGAGCGTCGTCGTCTTGCCGCTTCCCGTGGGACCGACGACCAGTATCATGCCGTGGGGCTTGGAGAACATGCGGCGCAGCTTGGCCGTGTCCTCGGCGTCGAAGCCGAGGTCGGCCACACTGAGAAGCGAGGTCGAGCCGCCCAGTATCCTTATGACCACGTTCTCGCCGTAGATGGTGGGCACGACGGACAGGCGCATCTCGTAGGGCCTGTCCAGCAGCCTGTAGGTGAAGGAGCCGTCCTGAGGGAGGCGCTGCTCGGCTATGTCGAGTTCCGACAGTATCTTGAGCCTCGATACTATGCCGCTGTGTATCCCCTTGGGCAGGCAGTAGCTGTGCTGGAGCACGCCGTCGATCCTGTAGAAGACGTGAACGGCGTCGGACGAGGGGCTTATGTGCATGTCCGTGCTCTTGCGCCTTATACCGTTTATGATGAGTAGCTCGGCAAGCTCCGAGATGGCCGACACCGGCACCTGGTCGCTTGAGCGGAGCCGCCCCACCGTCTCCGAGATGCGCTGACCTATGGGGTTTTCGAGGAAGTAGTAGGCGCTCTCCAGGGCCTCCCTGAAGCCCTCGGCGTCGATGATGAAGACCCGTGGCGGCTTGCCGCTTATCCTGGCCGCCATGTCCATGGCCCTGATGTTGGTCGGGTCGGTGACGCCGATACTCAGCGTGCCGTCGTCTATGCTGAGCGGCAGAAACCCCATGCTCTCGGCCATGTCGTGCGAGACCATCCTCAGGGCGTCCTCGCTCACGGCGAACTGCTCGATGTCGAGAAACTCTATGCCGCTCTGCTCGGAGAGGATGCGCGCCATCTCCTTGGAGGAGACGAAGCCGAGCTTTATGAGCGTATCACCCAGCAGCTCTCCCGTTATGGCCTGCTGGGAGAGCGCCACGTCGAGCTGCTCCTTCGTGAGACAGCCTTTCGAGGTAAGAAGTTCACCTATCCTGAGAGCGGTCATGGCCTCCTCGTATTCGAAACGCCACGGGCGGGCGCAAGGACACTTGGGGAACTTTCTGTAGAAGGGCCATAGGCCCACGTTTCCCCCGCCCCCCTTCAAAGACTTTTAATTCCCTGCGAATCATCCCGATTTCGCCAGCAAAATCGGGATGATTCGCAGGGCGTTAAAAGTTTTTGGAGAGAGTCTGAGGGAACCGTGGGTCTGTGACCCTTTTACAAAAAGGTTCCCTCAGTGCAATAAATCGGAGCTTCCATAATATAGTAGTAACGGCGGGGCCCCATTACAAGGAGAAATCGGCGGAGCGGCTTCTCTATCGTTGGGAGAGGCTCACCCCTCCCCTCTCCTCGATGGTGGGCCTCAGCATGAGCACCAGTTCGGTGCGCACGTCCCGTTTGTCGCGGCTCTTGAAGATATCGCCTATCCACGGGATGTCGGAGATGTAGGGCACCCTGTTGTCGAAGGTCTTGCGGCTGTCCTGTATGAGCCCGCCTATGACGACCATCTCGCCGTCGCGGACCTTGACGGTCGTGCTCATCTCCCGCAGGTCTATGGTGGGCAGCGATATCTCCACCGTGTCGGAGCCCGTCTGTCCGAGCCTCTTGTCGTCGAACTTGACGAGGTCCGAGACGATGGGCGTTATCGTCATGGATATCTCGCCCGTGTCGGAGTCTATGTAAGGAACTATGCCGAAGATGATACCGGAGAGGACGCTGCTCGTCTCTACGGTGAAGGTCACGGTCGGCACCGACTGGGTGGAGACACCGGTGGAGTAGGTCTGGACCTTTGAGATGAAATCGACCTTCCTGCCCACGCTCAGCAGCGCCGTCTGGCCGTTGAGGATGTTGAGTCTCGGGTTGGAGAGGACGTTCACCTCGCCCTGCTGGCGCAGCGCCTTTATGACGGTGTTGAAGTCTCCGGCCGAGAGCGAGAAGTTGAGGGTCGGCAGCGAGCCGGTGACATCGGTGAAGAGCGTCATGCCCGCCTCGTTGCTGTGTGTGCCGCCGGCCTCGGCGGCCAGGAAAGACCAGTCTATGCCGTACTTGAGGCCGTCGGAGAGCTGGACCTCTATGATGCGGGCCTCTATCATGACCTGGCGGTTGAATATCCTCTTGAGCCTGTCGAGATAGGTCTCTACCCGCCGGTGACCGTTGCGCGTGGCCGTGACGATGATTGTGCCGCTCATCCTGTTGATGCTGAGAGAGGGCGACAGGGCGGCGGAAGCGCCGGACGGCGCCTCCGTCTCCGGTCCGACGCCGATGAGCGAGGATAGCGTCTTCTCGAGCGAGTCCCAGAACTTGTAGGCCTCCTTGTCGCTGGCCACCTTCATGGCCACCTTTCCCCGTATCCCCTCGGTCGTCCCCTTGGCCGCTCCGAGCATGTCGCCGCCGAGGCTGACGTCGTACTCCTGGAAGACCGAGGGGCGTCCGAACTCGTAGACCTTCGTCTCCATGGCCTTGACGTAGAGGACGTTGTTGCCGACGGAGTAGAAGTAGTCCGCCGAGTCGAGGATTATGGCCAGCGCCTCCTCGGCCATCACATCGTCGAGGGTCACGGTCACGGGCAGATCGGGCCTCACGCCCCGCTCCATGACGAGGTTGAGCCCCGTCGCTTCGGCGACGATGTAGAGCACGTCGCGCAGAGGCGTATTGCGGGCCGAGATGCTCACACGCCTGGTCTCAAGGGGGGTGAGCTCCTCGGCCGCCGGAAGGAAGTCCGGCGCAGGCCGCGCCGGCGCGGCCTGCGCCCGCCGTGGCGGCGCCTCGTCGCCGCCGGCCTGTTCTATGATGCTGTAGCGCGATCTCTCGACGAAGGAGCGGTCCCCGCTCTCGGGCAGCCCGCCTCCCCTCGGCTCGAGGGGAGCGCCGCCTTCGACGGCGGAGCCGCCGTAGGCGCATCCTCCGAGAGCCACCGCCGCTGCGGCAAAGAGGAGAACGAGGCGCGGCGCGAGCGCTCCCCTCGGGGTCCCCCCTCTCTCCGGGTCCTTGCACACTCTCATATCCCTACCTCTCTGCGCCTCCCCTCAAGGCGTGCCCCCGCCGGAGCCGGCCAGGCCGACCCATCGGGGCTTGACGCCGTCTACGAGCAGGCCGTCGCGTTCTATCCTCGTGACCACGATGCCGCCGTCGAGGCGGTCCCCTTCACGCACGACCTCGCCGTTGACGATGGCCATCGACTGCCTGGCGCCGACGACGATGAGCGACACGTCGAGGGCCGGCGCCGGCGGCGCGGCGGCCGTCGGCGCCGCCCGGTCGGCGGCGTCCGGCGCCGCCGCGGGCGGCGCCTCGACGGGAGCCTCCGCCACGGGGCCGACGGCCCGGCCCTCCTTGGCGGCAACGGCGGCAACGGCGGCTGCGGACGGCGGCCGGACCTCAGGCGCCGCAGGCGCCGGGGGCCCGGCCGCCGCC
>DRME01000022.1 GCA_011375175.1 Deltaproteobacteria bacterium
GGAGAGGCTCCCGCCGCTGCATGCGGCGATACACTTGCCGCAGTTGTCGCACTCCATGCCGGTACGGTCCTTCATGGGACTCAGACCGAACTCGCAGGCCCTGTCGCAGTCGCCGCAGTCGTCGCACAGCCCGGGGTCGCGCACCACGCTCACGACCCGGCATGCCCCCATGAGCGACCACAGCGCCCCGCCGGGGCAGAAGTACCTGCACCACGTCCTCTCGGAGAGCGATATCTCGATGAAGAAGAGCAGGAGCAGCAGCGTGGCTCCGATGCCGACGGAGCCGAAGTAGATGAGGTGGATGAGCTCGCGGTTGAGTATGGCCGGCGGATATATGAAGGTCATGACCTGCACGCCGAGCGCAAGGGAGAGCACCCCGCCCGTAAGGAGCATGAGATACTTGATGTAGCGGTTGAACGAAATGTTGAAGGGCCTCACGCCTATAAGGCCCAGCACCCTGCGCAGCTTGCCGTTGAGCTCGAAGAGGAGGTGCATGGGACATATCCAGCCGCAAAAGACCCTGCCCAGCAGCACGGTGAGGACGATGAGCGGCAGGGCAGAGAGGAAGAGCGCGAGGTAGAAGCCGCCTCCGCCGAGGGTGACGCCCACGAAGGCCAGGGGGTCTGTGACGTTGTAGCCCGCTATGGTGACGGACCACGTGCTCCCCTTGAACATGTCGGCAAAGCCCATGGGGTCGTCGCTGATCTTCCTGACCAGGTCGTCCACCCTGTAGAAGAGGTCCTGCCAGAAGGTGCCGGCCACGTTGTGGATCCTGTAATTCTCTATGAGGATATCATAGAGGCCCAGGAGCGGAGCGACGATCATGAAGGAAAGGACCGTCACCTGCACGGTCCTTCGAAGTATCTGAACCTTGCTCATGTCGTACCTGCGACAAGCGCCACACGGCGACGGATAGGGGTTTGGGCTGCCTGTCCACCTGTCATGTTAACACGGACGGCCCGCGCCGGTCAAGAGAGGGGCTTGCGTGCGGAAGGCCCCAGGCCCGGGCGGCGCGGAGGCAGCGCCTGCAACCGCTCTCGGCCATGGACGGCCTTTCCGTGACGGCACAGAAAAACGGGCCGGATCCGTCGAGGATCCGGCCCGTCGCTGGCATGTGGAGGCAAGGCGGTCTCAGACCTTTTCCACCCTGCACACGCCCTTCTTGTAGTCGACCTGTCCGGAGACCGGGTCAAAGGCCCTGTGGGTGAGCTTGTTGGTCATCCACTTGTTCTTGGCCGGATCCGGGTCCGGGTTGTCCGCCACCTGGAGGTTCCAGGGCTGGAAGACCATGCCGCGCGGTATGGAGTTGCGCGCAGGCTTGACCTTGGAGCCGTCTCCGACGCTGGCGCGGCAGATGACTTCGGCCTGCCTGCCCGTGTCGGGGTCGACCCTCTTGGCCACGACCTTGACCTGGTCGCCGTCCCTGATGCCCAGGTCCTTGGCGTCGTCGGGATGGATCTCAACGTACTGCTCGGGGACGAGCTTCCTCGTGGTGGCCGCCCTGATGGTCTTGGCCGTGTGGAAGTGCTCGTAGACGATGCCCGAGTTGAACCAGAAGGGGAACTTGTCCTTCGGGACCTCGTCCCAGCGCCTGCCGAGGTACTCGGCGTCCGGCATCTCCGGGGTGAGGCCGTTGTCCCTGGCGGCCTTGAGCACGTTCATGTTGTCGATGAAGAACCAGCCCTTGGTCACACCGGCGTTGGCCATCTGGGCGGTGATCTCCTCGCGCTTGGTGTAGTCGTTGTTGACCAGGCGCACGTGGAGATAGCCGTCCTTGGTCCTGTAGTCACGGTAGTGCTTGGCCTTGTCGGGCCAGTACTTGTCCTCCTGGCCGCGGAAGCGGTACTTGAGTCCGCCGGCCTTGGCGACCTTGTAGGTCGGCGCGGGCCACTGGATGCCTCCGAGCTCGGCGAGCTGCTGGTAGATGGACTTGCCGTCCTTCTCCTCCACTTCGAGCATGCCGCCGAGGTCGATGTCCGAGCCGGGGAACCTGGAGCCCCTGATTATCTCGCGCATGACCTCCTCGGAGTCGTACCAGCCGTCGGCCCTCTTCTTGTAGGGGTAGATCTTGGTCTCGTCGAGGCCGAGGCGGCGGCACATCTTCTTGCCCATCTCGATGTAGATGTCGAGGTCGGGCATGTAGCCGGGCAGCGGCTCGGTGCACTTGGAGTTGATGTTGACCCTGCGCTCCGAGTTGCAGAAGGTGCCGGACGCCTCGCCCCAGGACGTGGCCGGGAAGATGACGTCGGCGTAGTAGTTGTTCGGAGCGTGCATGTAGAGCTCCTGAGAGACGTTGAAGGTCCTCATGAGCGCCGGCCTGATGAGCGTGGCCGTGTCAGCCGGGTCGATGTGGGTGCCGCAGGTGAGCCAGATGGCCTGGATCGTGTCCTTGGCGCCCGTCTTGGCCCTGTCGGGATGGGCCCTCTCGAAGACGCCGATGCCGAGGCCCACGTTCTTGAGCTCGGCCACGGCGGCGAGCCTCTCCCTGGTGACGCCCCAGAGGTCGGCTATGTTGTTGCGATGGGAGACGTTGTTGAGGCCCTGGTTGAAGGGGAGCCTCGCCGTCAGTCCGCCCATCATCCTGCGGCCCACGGCGTTGGGCTGGCCCGTCATGGAGAAGGCCGCGGCGCCGGGACGTCCCGTGTTGCCCGTGAGGGCATGGAGGTTGTAGATGCCTATGGTGTTGTGCTGACCGTGGAGGTGCTGGTTGTAGCCGATGCCCCAGAAGCTGATGACACCGCCGCGTCCGCGCTTGCGGCCCTTGAGCGACGCATCGGCCCAGATCTCGGCTATCTTCTCGATGAGGCTCGGCTCGATGTCGATGCCCCTGCGCTTGCGCACCGCCGGGTCACGGTAGTTGTAGTTGGCCTTGACGCCCTTGATGTACTCCTTCCATCCCGTGGCGTGCTCCTCGAGGAACTTGTAGTCCACGGCCTGCTCGTGCTTGTTGAGGATGGCGTAGGCGAGCGAGTTGTGGAGCGCGAGGTCGCCGTTGACCGTGGGGAAGTGGTAGGAGTTGCCCCTGTTTATCTGCTCGTAGCCCTTGACTGTGGGGGTACGCCTGGGGTCGACGACGAGGGTGGGGATGTTGCGCCTGTTCTTGGCGTCGGCGATCCTCCAGAAGAGCACCGGGTGGCCCTCCCTCGGGTTGTGGCCCCAGTGGGTGATGAAGTCGGCGTCGTCAACGTCGCGGTAGGAACCGGCCGAGAGGTCGGAACCCTGGGTGGCGAAGTAGCCGGTGACGGCCGAGGTCATGCACATGCGGGGGCTGCCCTCGATGGTCGTGGAGCCCATGACGCCCTTGGTTATCTTGTTCTCAAGGTAGAGGCTCTCGATGAAGTGCTGGCCCGAGGACCAGATGGCGATCTGGTTGGGACCGAACTTCTTGATGATGGCGGCGAACTTGTCGGCCACGAACTCCATGCCCTCTTCCCAGGAGACGCGCCTGAAGTGCTTGGGGTTCATGCCGTCGGCGCCCTTGGTGCGCGAGACGTGCCCCTTGAAGGGATCGGACATGTCCTTCCTGATCCACACGGGCCTGTCGGCGTAGCGGGCCGGGAACCTGTCTATGAGGAGAGGCTCGTCGGCCGTCAGTCCCTTGATGCACTGCAGGCCCTTGTTGGTGGGGTGATCCTTGCGGGGCACGATGCCGACTATCTTGTCGCCCTCGACGGCGACGGTCGTGCCGCAGCCAACACCGCAGTAGGGGCAGGCGGCGTAGAGCATCCTCCGTCCCGCCGCGTGGGCGAGAGAAGCCTCGGCCTCTTCCGTCGTTACGAACTCCTTGCCGAACTTCCCGGCTATGGCGGCGGCGCCGGTGGCGGCGGCCGAAGCCTTGAGGAAGGTCCTTCTCGTAAAACCTTTTCTCATCCTAGCCTTACTCATGCTTTTATCTCCCTCCCTTCGTAAGAGATTACTTAGCCTCCAGAAGCCAAGGCTCCAGCTTGCTGGTCGCGTTCTTGTCCCAGGTCCTGATAAAGGCGACGATGTCGTTTATCTGGTAGGGATCAAGCTCCGTGACCGCCAGGTCGCTGCCCTTGAGGAAGGGCTTCATGACCGTGCCGGCCCTGCCCCTTATGATCGTCTGCCTGATGAAGTCGTCGGAGGCGAGATCGAGGAAGACCTGATTGTTGAGGGCCGGACCGAAGTCGGTGCCCTCGCCGTTGTAGCCGTGGCAGGCCCCGCAGTTGCCGCGGAAGAGGACCTTGCCGTCCTCGGGGTTGCCCCACACGGGGTTGGGGTTGAGCGCTATGCCGGGGACCTCCTGCCATGTCCTCAGAAAGGCGATGATGTCCTCGATCTGGGAGTCGGAGAGCTGGTCCTCCCAGCCGGGCATGGGCCTGCCGGGCCTGCCCTTCTTTATCGTGCCGGCGAGGTACTCGTCGCTGGCCATGGCGAGGAAGGTCTGGTTGTTGAGCTGGTTGCCGATGAGATCGGTCGTCTCTCCGCCGCCGCCCGTGAACCAGCCCATGGGACCGCCGCGGCCCTGGCCCTTGTCGCCGTGACAGACGGCGCAGTTCTGCTGGTAGAGCTTCTCGCCGTTTGCAGCCGAAGCGGCCTTGGAGACGTCGGCACCGGCCGCCACAAGCATCACCGCCGCCGCAAAGCTTGCGGCAAAGACTACACCCTTCTTAAGTACCATCATTTCACCCCCTTGATAGAGTCGAGTCTGGTCTTGACTTGTTGATGTTCACCTGCCACACCAACTCATCTCACACCCTTCACCCATCCGCCATCCGCTCCCTGCCTCTTCCCGGACATCCCGTCGAGGCAGGGCGCCTTGCACGGCGCGGACAGGTTCCCGCAGCGTTACTGCTCACCTCCCTTCACGAAGTGTAATCAGAAACATCACACCCAAGCCTCTGTTCCGCTTTAACGGCGGGCCGCGCCGGGACAGAGCGGCCGCCTTCTAACGCGGACCCAATTATCCTTCAGAGGAAATCAATTGTCAAGAAGGAAATGACTTTTCCGCACAGGGCGCAACAGGCGCCCTCCAGGCGGTGCCGCGGCAATGCAGCGCCCCTCCCGCCGGCGGCTCTCCCCGCCGAGAAATGGGTGCCCTCCCCCGCCCTGTTTTCTTGTGAAGGGAGCAACAGGGCACTGGTGTTTGATGCCCGGCCAGGGCGGGGGAAGGGCATAGCCTGCGTACCGCTCGATACAGACTTACATAACTTAGCAAGTCTCGTGCCACGAGCCCCGACTGCGGGACATGGCGTCCTAACCTACCGGAAAGCTTGAGATGCCGGGGTGGCGGGCCGGGGATGAGACTCCCCTCCGGGACGCCTCGACCTTGCGGAAAGCCGCAACGAGGCCGGCAGCTTGCGATTTTCCGCAATGAGGACCCGCGGCTCCCGCTTCTCCCCTTCGGCGTGTCAGGGGGTGTGGATGCCGTACTTGACGACCTTGTCCTGGAGGGTGGAGCGCTTGAGCTTGAGCATGCGCGCCGCCTCGCTTCGGTTGCCGCCGGCCTTCTTTATGGCCATGGTGATGAGCCGCTTCTCGAAGGCCGACACGGCCTCGTCGAAGGAGTCGCCGCTGTCGAGGATGCGCGCAAAGTGGATGTCGCGCTTGAGGTCTCCGGGATCGAAGACCACGTCGGGCAGGTCCGAGGGCTCGACCACCGGGTTCCTCGTCATGGCGAGGATCCTCTCGACCATGTTCTCCAGCTCCCGGACGTTGCCGGGCCAGCCGTAGTCCATGAGCAGCCGCAGCGCCTCGCTCGAAAAGGTCTTCCTGTCCTCCTCGCCCTTGGAGTACTTGTCGACGAAGTGCTCGATGAGCAGCGGTATGTCCTCCTTGCGGCCCCGCAGCGGCGGCAGCTTGAGCGGTATGACGTTGAACCGGTAGTAGAGGTCCTCGCGGAACCTTCCCTCGCGGACCCGCTCGAGGAGATCGACCTTCGTCGCCGCTATGACCCGCACATCGACCTTGATCGTGGTCGTGCCGCCCACGCGCTCGAACTCCTTTTCCTGTAGGACCCGCAGCAGCTTTGTCTGCATGGGCAGCGGTATGTCGTCCACGTCGTCGAGGAAGATGGTGCCGCCGTCGGCGAGTTCGAAGCGGCCCTTGCGCTCCTTGACGGCGCCCGTAAAGGCCCCTTTCTCGTGGCCGAAGAGCTCGCTCAGAAGCAGCGTTTCGGTCAGGGCCGCGCAGCTGAACTTTATGAGCGGGCGGTGCTTGCGCAGGCTGTTGTAGTGTATGGCGTGGGCGATGAGCTCCTTGCCCGTGCCGCTCTCGCCCACTATGAGGACCGTGGCGTCGCGCGTGGAGATGCTCTCTATGAGGTCGTAGATGTTCTGCATCTCCTTGCTCTTGCCTATGAGGTTGCCGAAGCTGTAGCGCTCGGAGATGGCGCGCTTGAGCTCGATGTTCTCGTGGAGCAGGGCCCTGTACTCGCTGAGCCTCTCGATGATGAGCATGAGCTCCTCTGATGTGAAGGGCTTGGTTATGTAGTCGTAGGCCCCGAGCTTCATGGCCTCCACGGCCGTATCGACCGTGGCGTAGGCGGTCATGACGATGACCGGCAGGTCCGGGTTGTGCTCCTTTATGCGCCGCAGAAGCTCCATACCGCTCATGACCGGCAGCTTCAGGTCCGTAACCACGAGGTCGATGCCCCCCGCCTTGACGGCCTCGAGCGCGCTCACCGGCTCCTCGAAGCTCGCGGCCTCGTGACCCGCCATTATGAGCGAGTCCGTAAGGGTTATGCGCTTTATCTTCTCGTCGTCGACGACCGCTATCTTCATGGCTTAGCTCGCGTCTCCCGGCGGCTGCGAACCGTCTCCCCGAAAAAGACGTTCACGCCTCGCCGGCCGGGGCCATGTCCACGAGGACGTCGCTCGCGTCCGCGACCGAGCGGAGGCTCACCGTGAAGGTAGTGCCGCGGCCGGGACGGCTCTCCACGTCGATGGAGCCTCCGTGCTTCTCCACAATCTCATGGCATATGGAGAGGCCGAGCCCCGTGCCCTCGCCGCCCGGCTTGGTCGTATAGAAGGGCTCGAATATCCTCTTCAGCTCGTCGCCGTCCATTCCCTTGCCCGTGTCGCTTATGCTCACCACCGACATGCCGCCCTCGCTGCGGCTCCTTATGGTGATGGTCCCGCCCTCCTCCATGGCCTCGAGGGCGTTGAGGAAGATGTTGAAGTAGACCTGCTGGAGGTTGTGCGGGTCTCCGGCCACGGGCCGCAGCTCGGGGTCGAAGTCCTGTACGAGCCTTATCCCCTGCTTGTCGAGCTTCCACTCCATCATCTGCACCGTCCGCCGCAGCAGCGAGTTGATGTCGACGATCTCCGTGCGGAACTCGTGGTTGCGGACGTGTTCGAGGAGGTTTCGCACCACCTTCTCGATGTCGCAGAGCCCTTCCTCCATGAGGTCGAAGTAACGCTCCCTTATGCCCCTGTCCACGTCGGGACTGCGCACCGTGTTGAGACAGTTCTTTATGCCGTCGAGGGGGTTGTTTATCTCGTGGGCGATGTCGGCGGCGAGCTTGCCCACGGAGGCGAGTTTTTCGGTCTGGGCTATCTGGCTCTTCACGGTCCTCAGGTTGGCGTAGGCGCTCTTGAGCTTCTTTCTCACCTCCTTGAGCTCGCGGCGGGTCCTCTCTATCTCGCGGCGGTCGAGCCTGGACTTCTCGGAGACGAAGCCCACGAAGCCGGTGATGAGAAAGAGGGCCGAGAGCCTGAGGAAGAGATCGACCCACCCCCTGTCGTGCCACTGGCCGTAGACGGCGAGCATGTAGACGAGCGAGCAGGCCGCGGCCAGCGCAAGCCCCCGCGCCAGGCCGTAGTAGTAGGCGTTGAGCGCGCCGAAGAGGTAGATGATGATGTATACGTCGCTCGTCATGCCGCCCGAGTCGGCCACGAAGAGCCCGAGAAAGACAAGGTCCATGGCCTGGGCCGCCAGGTGTATCTCGGCCGTCCTCTCGCCCTTGCGCAGCTTCACGGCGATTAGGAATACGGAGTAGACGATGAAGAGAACGAAGAGCAGAAAGAGGTGTTCCCTCTCGGGAGGGGACGGGAAGCTCTGCAGGGCGAGCCACAGGGCCGCGCCGAGTATGAGAAAGGCCCTGACCGCGATGAGGGCGTGGTTTATGGTCTTGAGGCCTGAGAACGCCTGTTCCTGGTACATGGAAGTCCGTTGCAAACCGCTGTGACGATACGAAAAGGAGAGCGCCGGCCGCGGCCCTCGGCAAACCGTTGCGGCGCTCATGACGCGGGCCAGGCCGCCGCCGGCCACACTGAAATATTACCGCAAAATCGCAACGCTTCTCAACCCTATTTTTCCCGCGCCCCCGGAGGCGGGGTTGGCGGAGCCGGTTGGAGCCGCTTCCACCGGGCAAGACGTAAGCATGATCCTTCCTGCCCCGGAGGACTGGGTCGGCGGGGGGAACGGCGGGAATGGCGCGGCCCTCAGATGACGCCCGCGCGGATGAGGTCGTGGAGGTGGACGATACCGACGGCCCTGCCGTCCTCCACCACGAAGAGCGACGTTATGGAGTGGTCCTCCATCTTCCTGAGCGCCGACTCGGCGAGGTCGTCGGGGCCTATGACCTTGGGGGCCGAGGTCATGACCTCCGCGGCGCGCAGCTCGAGCAGTTCCGCGCCGCGCTCCACGCAGCGGCGCAGGTCACCGTCCGTTATGACGCCCACGAGCCTCTCGCCGTCGAAGACGCCGGTGACGCCGAGCCGCTTGGCCGTCATCTCGATTATGGCCTCCTTCATCGGCGTGTCGGGTCCCACCCTCGGCATGGCCTCGCCGCTGTGCATGAGCTCGCGCACGGCCATGAGCTTTCTGCCGAGGCTCCCGGCCGGATGGAGGGCGGCGAAGTCCTCGGCCCGGAAGCCCCGTCTCTCGAGCAGCGCAACGGCAAGCGCGTCCCCCATGGCAAGACACGCCGTCGTCGAGGCCGTCGGCGCAAGGCCCAGCGGACAGGCCTCCTCCTTGACGGCCACGTCGAGGACCACCTCGCCGTGGCGGGCGAGGGTCGAGTCCCTGCGTCCCGTCATGGCGATGAGCTTTATGCCGAGGCGCTTTATGAGGGGCAGTATGCCGAGTATCTCCTCGGTCTCTCCCGAGTTGGAGACGGCGATGACGACGTCGTTTTTCATGAGCACGCCGAGGTCTCCGTGGAGCCCCTCGGCCGGATGGAGGAAGACGGCCGACGTGCCCGTCGAGGCCAGCGTTGCGGCTATCTTCTGGCAGACGTGGCCGCTCTTGCCCATGCCCGTGACGACCACCTTGCCGGTAGCCTCCAGTATGAGCTCCACGGCGCGCACGAAACCGTCGTCGAGCCGCTGCTTCAGGCCCCTGACGGCCTCGGCCTCCACATCGAGCACCCTCTCGGCGCAACGCACCACGGCGTCCCTGTCGCTTCGCACAGTCACCGCCACCACCTCCGGGCAAGCTTGAACAAGCACATAGGGAAGCTCTGACTAATTACCTGGGGGAAACTTTCTGAAGAAAGTTTCCCCCAGGCCCCCTTCAAAGACTTTTAATTCCATGCGGGTCATCCCGATTTTGCAAGAAGCAAAATCGGGATGACCCGCATGGCGTTAAAAGTTTTTGGAGGGAGTCTGAGGGAACCTTTTTTCAAAAAAGTTCCCTCAGTGCAATAAATCAGAGTTTCCTTAAGAAATCTTGAGGGGGGCTTGCCGCTACCGCCGCCTGCGTGGCGCTCCCCGGCGGGTTCGGACCGCGCCAGGCGGGATCTCTTTACGCCTTTGCGGTCCGAAC
>DRME01000023.1 GCA_011375175.1 Deltaproteobacteria bacterium
ATGTTCTGCCTCTCCGGTTTCAGACGACAGCATACCCCCGTGCATTCCAGTCGGTCATCCCCTGCCTGACCACCTGCACGTCGGCGAAACCGTTGCGGGCCAGGACCAAGAAAGGACCGGTGGGGAAAATGATGCCTCCTGGCACACTCCGAGCCCCTCCGTCCCCGCCGAACCAACCCCTTGATATCACTGTTCTTTTTCTCTCTTGTCGTCTTGGCATGTTTGTTGCATTTCAAGATGGCGACAGCCGGCGCAGACCTGCGGCGACATGTCGGGTCTGAAGGCACGGCGGCGTCCCGGATTGAAGAGAGTGGAGAATCGCAGATGAGCCTTTATCCCCTGATGGAAATAACGGTGCGGCCCCAGCCGGCAGGCGGAGCGGCGTCGGCCGGAACGCCGACGGTCGGCGGCGAACTCGACGGCGCCGGCGCAGGGTTCGACGATGCGCTCAGGGACGCGGCTTCGGCGTCCGGCGTGGCCGGGCCTTCGGGCGGCGGTGACGGCGGGCCGGCGACGGTGGGGGGGGACTCCGGGGCGAAGAGTTCCTCCAAGGCGGCCGGCGCCTCGGGCGAGGCGCCGGCCGAGGCCGACGGCGGCCGCGGGTCGCAAGGCGGAGGCCGTCTCCGCGAGAGCGGTGAAGCCGGGGAGGGGATGAGCGCGGCGCCGGAGGCGGACGGAGCGGATGAGGCCGTCGAGGAGGTCCCCTCTGTCGCACTCGCGGCTTCCGGTCCCATTCCGGCGGCGGCGGCGGCGGATGAGGGGACGATGCAGGCACGGGCTTGGACAGGGGTGTTGGGAGAAGCCGCCGCGGATGGCGGAAGAGTTGATGGTACGGCGGTCACGGCGGTCACCGAGGCCGTGGGAGACGGCGCAGGGAGCGAAGGGGTCGCCGTGAGGCCCGAGGGTGAAGGCGCGTTGTCCCTGTCGCCGCGCCGTGGCGGCCGGGAGCTGGAGCCGGGGGCTGAGGGCCTTCGTCCCTTCGCCCGCTCGTCCGAGGAAGGCGCGTCTTCCGTGACGGACGGCGGCGACGGCGCAGGGTCGGAGCCGTCCCCATCCGGCGTCACGGCGAAGTCCGTCGGGGCGGCGGCGAAGACCACGCGGGAGACGGAGCAGGGCCGTACCAGGAGCCTTGCGCCCGAGGCCGCGCCGCTCGTCGGCCGGGGGAGCGGGGCGAGGAACAGTCTGGCCGATATGGCCGACTTGATCGAAGGGCTCGATCCCGAGGTCTCCGAAAGACTCCAGACAGCGCCGCTCGGTGAAAGAGGCGGCGACAAGGCCAGGAGCGCTGTCGCAGGGTCGGAGAAGGGGCGTTTGCAGCGCTCCGGGGTGACGGCCGTGGAGGCCGAGTCGCCTTCGGGGCGTGACGGCCGGCATGGCGCTGCCGAGCCTGAGGGCGGAGAAGCGGCTCAGCCGGACCGGAGAGCGCCGGTGACAGACAGGCACGGCTCGTCGGAGACGGAGGGGCGCCGGGGGTCGGACCGGGGCGGGACTTCCGACGGGGCCGGCCGCTCGCAGGGCGGCACAGAAGGCCGCGGGGCCTTTGCGGCGGCGGTGAAGAATGCGGCCGATGGCGCACCGGTTCCGGCGCAGGAGCGCAGCGGCGCGGGACGTTTTGAGGCGCCGGTGAGCTTGAGGACCGACGCCGGCGTCGATCCGCCGGGGAACGGTGCTGCGGCTGCGGCCGAGGGGCGCGGTGTCGAGCCGTCGGCCCCGAGGGAGGGAAGCGCTCCGGGCGCCGCGGCGGGCCGCATCCAGGCGCACTCCCACCAGATATTCGAAGATATCCGCCGGGGCCTCAGCGTGAGCGTCGGGCGCGGTCTCGACCGGGTGCGCATGACCCTCCATCCCGAACACCTCGGAAAGCTCGACATAAAGCTCTCGGTTGATGGAGACGGCGTGAGCGCCCGCATCATGGTGACGAGCCATGCCGTCAAGGGACTTCTCGACGCCGACGCATCGAGGCTTCGAGACGCCTTCGGCGCCCACGGCATGGAACTCAGGGACTATTCGGTCGAGGTCGACTCGCGCGGCGCCCATGACCCTTCGGGCCGGGAGCTTCCAGGCGGCCGGGGCGGCATGGGCCGCCGCGACGGCCGGGCCGACGGCGTCGAGGCCGTCAGCGACGCGCCCGCGCACTTCGGCCCGCCATCGCGCAGCCGCATCGCCTCGGGCCGCGGTCTCGATATATTCGTCTGAGCCGCCGGCCGGTTCAAGACGTATTCGGAAAGGGAGGGACCCAAGATGCAGTCGAATCCTATTCAGCAGACAGGGCAGACACAGCAGCCCCAGCCCCAGGCCTCGGCGCAGGGGGCGGGCGGCTCACCGGCAGGGGGGTCCCTCACCACGCAGGCCATGGGAAAGGACGCCTTCCTCAAGCTTCTCGTCACACAGCTTGAACACCAGGACCCGCTCGACCCCATGGACAACACCGACTTCGTCGCCCAGCTCGCCCAGTTCAGCTCGCTCGAGGGCATAACCAACCTGGGCACATCGATGGACAGGGTGGCCGGCAAGATCACCTCCATGAGCAACCTCTTCTCGTCCAACCTTGTGGGCAGGAAGGTGACGGCCGCCGGCAACGCCTTCACATACTCCGGTTCGCCCGTCACCCTGGCCTACTCGCTCTCCGGCGGCGCGACCAAGGTGAACGTCACCGTCCACGACGCGTCGGGAGCGGTCATAAGGACGCTCAAGGGCAGTGGCGGTCCGTCGGGCGATTACACCGTAACCTGGGACGGCCGCGACCTGAGCGGCATGACCGTCAAGCCGGGAACCTACACGTTCAACGTAACGGCCTCCGACGGCGCGGGCTCCCCGGTGGCCGCCACCACCTACGTGACCGACACGGTCACCAAGGTGGCGCTCACCGGCTCCGCGCCCCAGCTCGTGCTGGGAGGAAATGCCCGCATAGCGGCGGACAGGATAAAGGAAATCTTCTGAGAGAGGGCAGAAAAAGGAGGGTATCATGAACTCGTCACTCTATGCAGGCATAAGCGGTCTCAACGCCAACATGAAGTCGCTCTCGGTCATCGGCAACAACGTGGCCAACGTCAACACCATCGGTTTCAAGACCAGCCGCCCCACCTTCGCCGACGTGCTGAGCCAGTCGGCCACCGGTTCGAGCTCCGACGTCGGTCTCGGCGTCACGCTCAACTCCATCCAGCAGCTCTTCACCCAGGGCGCCTTCGAGACGACGAGCAGCCCGCTCGACATGGCCATAAGCGGCGACGGTTTCTTCATCCTGAAGAACTCGGCCGGCACCTTCTACTCGCGGGCCGGCCAGTTCTCGCTCGACAAGAACGGCTACATCGTCAATCCCGACGGCCTCGTGCTCCAGGGCTACATGGCCAACGCCGCCGGCAACCTCCAGAGCTCGGTCTCGGACCTCCAGCTCACCACCACCACCGAGGCGCCCAACGCCACGAGCTCGATATCCATGCAGGCCAACCTCAACAGCAACGCAAACATCACGGGCTTCGTCTTTACAAGCGGCAGCAACGACAACATCGAGTTCAGCGTCGGGGGCGGTGCCACCATAACGGCGAGCCTCGTCACCCACGGCGGCCTCGTCTCCGGCCAGGCCTACAGCGGCGCTTCCGTGGCGGCGGCCATAAAGACGGCGCTCGAGAGCCAGAACGGCGTCACCGACACATACTCGGTCACCTACGACGGCCAGACCGGCCTCTTCACCGTGACCAACGACTCGGGCAACTCGAACACACTGACGCTGAACTGGGCGTCGGCGGGCAGCACGGCGGCATCGCTGCTCGGCTATACGGCGAGCTCCGGCGCACTTGCCGCGGGTTCCAGTGATACGAGCGACACGGCCGCCGGGGCCTTCAACCTCTCACAGGCCGGCCAGACCTCCAACTTCTCCACCCCCGTCACGGTCTACGACTCGCTGGGGAACTCCCACACCGTGACCCTCTACTTCCGCAAGGACTCGCAGGGATCGACGGGCAACATATGGGAGTGGTACGCCGTCGTCGGCTCCTCGGACTCCACCACCGGCTCGGACCAGATCCAGGCCCAGGGCACGCTCACGTTCAACAACTCCGGCGCCCTCTACAATACGAGCGCCACGACCTATCCCACCGGAGGCTTCGACTTCTCCGGCGGCGCCACCCAGAACCAGACCATAACCTTCGACTTCGGCACCAGCATCTCCCAGAGCGGCGCCGGCACCGACGGCATCGTCCAGTACGGCTCATCCTCGGGTGTTTCCAGCCTCAGCCAGGACGGCTACGCCGCGGGCACCCTCCAGCAGATGAGCATCGACCAGCAGGGCGTCATCTCCGGCGTCTTCACCAACGGCAGAAGCCGCGTACTCGGCCAGGTGCTGCTCGCCGACTTCACCAACCCCGGCGGACTCACCAACGCGGGCGCGAACCTCTTCACCGAGACGACCGCCTCGGGCCAGGCCCTCATAGGCTCGCCCGGCTCGGCAGGCAGGGGCACCGTCCTCTCAAGCACCCTCGAACTCTCCAACGTGGACATATCCAACGAGTTCGTGAAGATGATCACCTCCCAGCGGGGCTTCCAGGCCAACTCGCGCATAATCACCACCACCGACGAAATACTCGCCGAACTGGTCAACCTCAAACGCTAAGGAAACTCTGATTTACCCTGGGGGAAACTTTCTGTAGAAAGTTTCCCCCAGACCCCCTTCAAAGACTTTAAATACGAGTTGGTTTCCCCCTGTTTTGCTTGGCAAAACAGGGGGAAACCAACTCGCATTAAAAGTTTTTGGAGGGAGTCTGAGGGAACCTTTTTACAAAAAGGTTCCCTCAG
>DRME01000024.1 GCA_011375175.1 Deltaproteobacteria bacterium
GGCCGGCAGGTCAGGCCGCGCCAGGGGGGATTTTTACGCCTTTGCGGCCTGACCTGCCGGCCGCCGCGGGCAGAGCGGCACGCGATGGGACTCCGATAAAGCCGCGTGGCCTTGACCCCTTTTGCGGAGGGTCCCCCGTCGGTGAAGGCGTTTCCATGGGGCGGGGAAGAGGAGGTGGCGGCGAAAAGCTGTTTTCCCTGGTCTCAAGACGTGTTATAATGTCTATTCCGCTCTGACGCAAGGACGTCCATATTGGAGGCGGACCCGGAGCCTTTCCGCCGATATGGCCGGCGCCGTCTCGCCGGGGTGCTCCGGAGCGCCGGGCGGGGCTTTTAAACATGGAGACAGGGAAACTGATGGAACGTATCCTCTTTGACTGCCTCGGCGCGCCTTTTCGCGCCGGCAGGCCCCTCTTCTGGGTCCTGCTGTGCGCCGCCATCTTCCTGTCTCCCCCTGCGGCCGGCTCTCAGCAGATAGACACCGAGACGCTGCGCAAGGCGGTGCTCGCCGCCGAGTGGGCCGAGGGCGTCCAGCTCGACAACTACAGGCTCGTCGACCAGGACGGCGTGGAGTTCGAGCTCTACGACTACTTCAAGGACGACCGCCCCCTGGTGATAGGCTTCATATACACCAGGTGCCCCCACATCTGCCCGACCATCACGGGAGCGCTCAAGAAGGCCGTCGACGAGGCCCGCAAGGAGTTGGGCGACTCCTTCGATGTCCTCACCATCGGTTTCGACACGGACCACGACACGGTGGAGAGCATACGCAACTACGGCCTGCGCTTCACCGACGACTTCAAGCGCTTCCGTTTCGCCGTCGGCGACCGCGAGACTATCGAAAAGCTCACCAAGCAGCTCGGCTTCTTCCACCGCCGCAAGGACGACGGTAGCTTCGATCACATAGACATGGTGAGCATCGTCAAGCCCGACGGCCAGGTCTACCGCCAGGTCTACAGCATACGGACCCAGGGGTACAAGCTCAAGGAACGCCTCTCGGAGATCATTTCGGGCCAGATACCCGAGGAGGGTCCCCCCTCCCTCATCGACCAGATAAAGTATTTCTGCTACCGTTACGACCCCTACAGCGACAGCTACGTCATAGACTGGCCGGTCTTCATCGGATTCTTCGTCCAGTTCGTGGTCATAATGATAATCATCGTCGCCGTCTGGGGAGGCCGTTTCGTGGCCTTTATCAAGAGACTCGCAGGTGGCGGCAAGTCAGCCCCGTCCTGAGTCGTCCTTGTAAAAAGTTTCGGAGACTCCGGTCAATTACCCTGGGGGAACCTTTCTGTAGAAGGGCCATAGCCCCACGTTTCCCCCGGCCCCCCTTCAAAGACTTTATAATTCCCTGCGGATCATCCTGATTTTGCAGGCAAGATCGGGATGCTCCGCAGGGCGTTAAAAGTTTTGGAGGGGTGTCTTGCCCGCATCAGCTGACCGGGGGTGCGGTCCTCTGGAGGTTCGGGCCGCAAAGGCGTAAGCAAATCCCGCCTGGCGCGGGCCGAACCTCCAGAGGACCGCCGGACAGCCGAATAACATACGAGGGAGCCGCTGGGGGAACCGTGGGGCTATGGCCCTTCTACAGCAAGGTTCCCCCACTGCAATAAATCAGAGCTTCCCTTATCCTGAGGGCGCCGTGGGCCTGCGGCCTCTGCGGAGGGTCTCCCCCGCGGCGGCCGGAGTCTCCTCGCATGGGAAGGTCTGTGTCGTTGTCTGTCGCAAGGAGCGTCGGCTTATGACGTATCATGAAGAGAGGACCGTCTTCAGGGTGGGGCCGGTGCACAGGCTGTGGCTGAGGCTCGAGCTCCTCGCAACGAGGATCACCAGCGCCGAGCTCAACCCCCTATACTACCTGGGCGCCATAGGGATATTCTTCCTGCTGGTCATCCTGGTCACCGGCATATACCTCTTCTTCTTCTACAACATCACTGCCGAGGGGGCCTATCCGTCGGTACAGTGGCTTACCGAAGAGCAGTGGTGGCTCGGCGGCATAATGCGCAGCGCGCACCGCTACGCCTCGCAGGGGCTCGTGGTCGTCATGGTCCTGCACGTGGCGAGGTGTCTCGTCACCGGCCGCTACCGGCACTGGCGGTGGGTGGCCTGGGTGACGGGCGTCGGTGCGGCGTGGATAGTCGTCATCGGAGGCATCTTCGGCTACTGGCTCGTATGGGACGAGACGGCCCAGCTTGCGGCCTCGCTCGCCTCGGCGATGATCGAGGCCGTGCCCATATTCGGCCTTCCCCTGCGGCTCAACTTCGCAAGGCCCGAGAACCTGACGGACCAGCTCTTCTACATCGTCTTCTTCATACACTTCGGCACCATAGTCTTTCTCTTCATACTGCTGTGGGTCCACCTGAGCAGGATCACCAAGGCCGTCATCAACCCGCCGAAGGCCATGGCCTACGCGCTCGTGGCCGTGCTGCTGCTCCTCTCCCTCGTGAAGCCGGCCGTGAGCGAGGGGCCGGCCCGTCTCGATGTCCTGCCGGGCGAGGTATACTTCGACTGGTTCTTCTTCTTCGTATTCCCGGCGCTCAAGTACGTCTCCGAGCATACGCTCTGGATCGGCATCATAGCGGCCACCCTGGCGGCCGGCGCCGTGCCGTGGATGGGGCGGGGACGCCGCCGCCGGGCCGTCGAGGTGAGCTACGAGGACTGCACGGGCTGCGAGCTCTGCATGGAGGACTGCCCCTACGTGGCCATAAAGATACGTCCCAGGACGGACAACCGGCCCTACGACCTGGAGGCGGTGGTCACGCCCCAGCGCTGCGCAAGCTGCGGCATATGCGTGGGCTCCTGCGATTACAGGGCCATAAACCTGCCGGACTTGACGGAGTTCGACGTGAAAGACCGCATAAGGGGGCTATGCGGCGAACTCGGCGGCGCGGAGGGCTCGGTGCTCGTCTTCCACTGTGCAAGGAGCGCATCGCTTGATGGCATAGCCGACGGAAGCGGGCGCATCGAGGGACGGCCGGCCGTTAGGGTCGTGGTGCTCCCCTGTATCGGCATGCTCCAGCCCTCGATGATAACCATCCCCTTCGAGGCCGGTGTGGACGGCGTGCTCATCGTGGGCTGCAGGCCCATGGACTGCCACTTCAGGCGCGGCAACGAGTGGGTTGCTGCGAGGCTTGCGGGGACGCGGCCGCCCGTGGTGCGCAGGACGGTGGACCGCACGAGGCTCAGGCTCCTGTGGCTCTCGGCCGTGGAGACCGGAGAGTTTTTGGCCGAGCTCGACCGCTTCGGCGCGGCGATGAAGGAAAGGACGCGGTGATGGTGCGGCAGGTCCTCAGAATATCGATCGTCGTGCTCGTCGTGATGGTGCCGGCCTTTCTGATGAACTTCGCCACCTACTCCTTCTACGAAGACGACGTCTCGGTCGTGAAGGTGGCCTTCAAGCACAGCGGCAAGCGTGTGGTGGACTGTGACGAGGAGGGGATACTGCTGCGCGAGGCGGCCCGCTACCGCGAGCTCTACAAGCAGACGGGCAGCGTGGAGATGGACATAGACGTTGTGGGCAAGTGCCCGCGCGAGCGCTGGCCCGTCTCGCTTCGGGTGGAGCTGGATTCGCAGACGCTGCTCGACAGGCGCTACATGCCGGCCGGCATACGCCGGGACCTGGCTACCTACATCTACGAAGAGTTCCTCGTGGAGCCGGGGCAGCACACCCTGCTCGTCAGGATGCATGACAGCGACCCGAAGACGGCGACGGCGGGGTACGTGCGGGAGGAGAAGGTCGAGCTGCGGCCCGGCAGGGTGCTCCTCATAAGGTTCGACGACAGGGCCGACGCCATCGTCTTCGAGTAGGCCGCCACGGGGGCGCGCGGTTGCGGCGGCGACAAGTTTTTGTTGCAAGCAGCCGACTTATAACATATAATAATTACTCAGGAAATCCCTTTGATTGTACAAAGGGATTTTTTCGTTGCGGCCCTTTTCCATGCGAGAGTGGCGGAATTGGCAGACGCGCCAGATTTAGGTTCTGGTGGGCGACCGTGGGGGTTCGACTCCCCCCTCTCGCACCACCCCCGGCCGCCGGAGGCTTCGGGGTCCTGCAACGCCGCGCCGGCGGATCAACTCAAGCGGAGAGGTTTCGGTAAGGATGATAAGCGCCGACAGCAGACTTAAGGTGGAAATCGAGGAACTGAGCCCCGTCAGGAAGCGCCTCACCATAGAGGTGCCCGGCGAGGAGGTGGAGCGCGAGATGGAGGCGGGCTTCAGGGCCGTGAGGGCGAAGGTCTCCATGGACGGCTTCAGGAAGGGCAAGGTCCCGCTGGGCATCATAAAGCGCAGGTATACGGGAGAGGTGATGAGCACGGTGGTGACGAAGCTCGTGGAGAAGACCTATCCCGAGGCGGTGGAGAGCGAGAAGCTCGAGCCCGTGGCTTCGCCCCAGGTGGAGATCAAGAACTTCGAAAGAGGGGTCGGCCTCTCATACACGGCCGTTGTGGACGTAAAGCCCAGGGTGGACGTGGAAGGCTACAGGGGCATGAGGCTCGAGGCCGTCGACGACACCGTGAGCGACGAGGAGGTGGAGGATGGGCTGCGGCGGTTGCGGGAGGCGCACGGCGAGTTCTCCGAGGTGGACAGGCCCGTGGCCCAGGGCGACCTCGCTGTGATCGACTTCGAGGGTTTCGTGGACGGCAGGCCCTTTACGGGCGGCAAGGTCGAGGACTACCAGGCGGTGCTCGGCTCGGGCAGGCTCATACCGGGCTTCGAGGAGGGCCTTGTCGGCGCCGCCGCCGGCGAGGAGCGAGAGGTGAAGGCCACCTTCCCGGCCGACTACAAGGAGAAGACGCTCGCCGGCAGGGAGGCCGTCTTCAAGGTGAAGGTCAAGGCCGTGAAGGAGAAGGTGCTGCCAGAGATAGACGACGCCTTTGCAAAGGACTTCCAGTGCGAGAGCCTCGAGGCGCTCAGGGAGAAGGTCCGCGGGGAGCTCTCCGCATCCAAGGCCGAGCGGGCCAGAGACAGGCTCAAGGCCGCGATCCTCAAGGAGCTGGTGGAGAAGAACCCCTTCGAGGTGCCCGATTCGCTGGTGGAGCGCTACCTTCAGGCCGTGCTCACGAACGTGCTCGAAAACGTGAAGCGCGGGCTCGTGCGGCTGGACGAGAAGGACGGCAGCGTGGAGGCCCTCAAGGCCCGTTACCGCCCCATCGCCGAGCGCCAGGCCAGGGGCGACATCATACTCGAGGCCATAGCCGAGAAGGAGGGGCTCGAACCCACGAGCGAGGAGACGGAGGCCTTCATAAAGGGGCTTGCCGAAAAGAGCAGGACCTCGCCCGAGGCGATGCGCGCAAGGCTGGAGAAGGAAGGCACCCTCGACGCCGTCGTCTCGAACCTGCGGGACGAGAAGGTATTCGATTTCATAATAGAGGGGCGCAAGTCCCCGCTGGAGGCGTGAGATGACGCTCATACCCATGGTGGTCGAACAGACCGGCCGCGCCGAGAGGGCCTACGACATCTACTCGAGGCTCCTCAAGGACCGCATAATCTTTCTCGGCAGCGCCATTGACGACAATGTGGCCAACCTCGTCATAGCCCAGCTGCTCTTTCTCGAGTCCGAGGACCCGGAAAAGGACATCCACCTCTACATCAACTCGCCGGGAGGGGTGGTGAGCGCCGGCCTCGCCATATACGACACCATGCAGTACGTGAAACCCGACGTCTCGACGATATGCATGGGGCAGGCGGCGAGCATGGGGGCGCTGCTCCTTGCGGGAGGGGCCAAGTCCAAGAGGTACGCCCTGCCCAACTCGCGCATACTCATACACCAGCCCCTCGGAGGGGCCCAGGGCCAGGCTACGGACATAGACATACAGGCCCGCGAGATACTGAGGCTCCGCAGGGAGCTCACGGCCATACTCGCAAGGCACACGGGGCAGCCGCTGGACAAGCTCCACAGGGACACGGAGCGCGATTTCTTTATGACTGGCAAGCAGGCTCTGGAGTATGGTATAATCGACAAGGTCATAGAGAAGCGCGGCTGAGCCCGGCCCGTCTTCCTGCCGCCGGCTCCGCAGTGCCGCCGGGGCCGGGGCGGTTGCGGGGGGCGCGGCGGCAGGGTCAAGAGGCGTGAAGGGCCGCGGCCCCGACTATAGGGAGGAATCGAGATGGCAGGCAACAAGAAAAGCGGCGGATACCTCACCTGCTCCTTCTGCGGCAAGGGCCAGGACGAGGTGCGAAAGCTCGTCGCCGGCCCCATGGTCTACATCTGCGACGAGTGCATAGAGCTCTGCAACGACATAATCGCCGAGGAGCACGAAAAGGACGAGATCCAGAAGAAGGCCAGGCACACGGTCCCCAAGCCCTCGGAGATAAAGCGCATAATGGACGAGTACGTCGTCGGCCAGGACCACGCCAAGAAGGTCCTCTCCGTGGCGGTCTACAACCACTACAAGAGGATCGAGAGCAAGGTCTCGCTCGGCGGCGTTGAGCTGCAGAAGAGCAACATCCTGCTGCTCGGCCCCACGGGCTCGGGCAAGACGCTGCTGGCCCAGACGCTTGCGCGCATACTGAACGTGCCCTTCACCATAGCCGACGCCACCACCCTCACCGAGGCCGGCTACGTGGGCGAGGACGTGGAGAACATCATCTTGAGCCTTCTCCAGAACGCCGAGTACGACGTGCAGCGCTGTCAGAAGGGGATCGTCTACATAGACGAGATCGACAAGATATCGCGCAAGACCGACAGCCCCTCCATAACGCGCGACGTCTCGGGCGAGGGCGTGCAGCAGGCGCTGCTCAAGATCATCGAGGGCTCGGTGGCGAACGTGCCGCCCAAGGGCGGGCGCAAGCACCCGCAGCAGGAGTTCCTCCAGGTCGACACGACCAACATCCTCTTCATATGCGGCGGCGCCTTCAGCGGGCTCGAGGAGATAGTGAGCCAGCGCATCGGAAAGAAGACCCTCGGCTTCAACGCCGACCTCGAGGGCCACAGGCCCAGCCCCGAAAAGGTGAGCAAGGACGTGCTCCACCACGTGGAGCCCCAGGACCTGCTGCGCTACGGCCTCATCCCCGAGTTCGTAGGCCGCCTGCCCGTCGTGGCCGTCCTCGACGAGCTCGACGAGAAGAGCCTTGTGCGCATACTGACCGAGCCGCGCAACGCCCTCGTCAAGCAGTACGAAAAGCTCTTCGAGTACGAGAACGTGAAGCTCAAGTTCACCGACGGCGCGCTGGCCGCCGTGGCCCGCGAGGCCACCAAGCGCAAGACCGGCGCCAGGGGCCTGAGGGCCATACTCGAAAACTCCATGCTCGACATCATGTACGAGCTTCCCTCGCAGTCCAGCATAAAGGAGTGCATCATAAACGAGGACGTCATACTGGACAGGGGAAAGTCCATTATCGTCTACGAGAACAGGGCCGAAAGCGCCTGAAGAGGACCGGCGCCGCACTGCCGCGGCGGGCTGCGCGGGGAGCCTCGTAAGAGGCGCCCCGCCGGGGCTCCCGGCGCCGGCGCCACTCGGCGGTGATATAAGGAGGAGAGTCTCTTGAGAAGCGACAGACACGTCGTTCCCCTCATCCCTTTGAGGGATATAATCATATTTCCATACATGGTGGTGCCGCTCTTCGTGGGGCGGGAGAAGTCCATCAAGGCGCTCGAGTACGCCATGGACAACGACAAGAGCATACTGCTGGCCGCCCAGAAGAAGGCCAAGCTCGACGACCCCGGGCCCAAGGACATCTACGACGTCGGCACGCTCGGCACCATACTGCAGCTTCTGCGGCTGCCCGACGGCACGGTCAAGGTCCTCGTGGAGGGCAAGCGCCGCGCGCGCATAAAGGGATACCTGCCCGGCGAGGAGTGCTTCGTCGTCGACGTCGAGGAGGCGGCCGACGTGGAGGACGGCGGCGTGGAGACCGAGGCCATGATGCGCTCGGTGATCCGCTCCTTCGAGACCTACGTGAAGCTCAACAAGCGCATCCCGCCGGAGATGATCATGAGCGTGTCGGCCATAGACGACGCCGGACGGCTCGCCGACACCATAGCCTCGCACCTGACGGTCAAGATCGAGGACAAGCAGCGTCTGCTCGACATCACCGACCCCACCAAGAGGCTCGAGATCCTCTACAAGATGCTCGAGAGCGAGATAGAGATCCTCGAGGTCGAGCAGCGCATAAAGCAGCGCGTCAAGCGCCAGATGGAGAAGACGCAGAAGGAGTACTATCTCAGCGAGCAGATGAAGGCCATCCAGAAGGAGCTCGGCGAGAAGGACGACCTCAAGAGCGAGATAGACGAGTTCGAGGAGCGCATCAAGGCCAAGAAGATGAGCAAGGAGGCCGTCAAGAAGGCCCGCCAGGAGCTCAAGAAGCTTGGCTTCATGAGCCCCATGTCGGCCGAGGCCACGGTGGTGCGCAACTACGTGGACTGGCTCGTGAGCCTGCCCTGGGGCGAGGTGACCGAGGAGAAGAGGGAGATCGAGGAGGCCGAGAAGGTCCTCGACGAGGACCACTACGGCCTCAAGAAGGTGAAGGAGCGCATAATAGAGTATCTCGCCGTGCGCAGCCTGGTGGACGAGATGAAGGGGCCCATACTCTGTCTCGTCGGCCCGCCGGGCGTGGGCAAGACCTCGCTTGCCAGGAGCATGGCCAGGGCCACGGGCCGCAGGTTCGTGAGGCTCTCGCTGGGAGGCGTCAAGGACGAGGCCGAGATCAGGGGCCACAGGCGCACCTACATAGGCTCCATGCCGGGCAAGATCATCCAGTCGCTCAAGAAGGCGGGCTCCAACAACCCCGTCTTCCTCCTCGACGAGGTGGACAAGATGAGCCACGACTTCCGCGGCGACCCGGCGAGCGCGCTTCTCGAGGTGCTCGACCCCGAGCAGAACCACACCTTCAACGACCACTATCTCGACTGCGACTACGACCTCTCGAAGATCATGTTCGTCACCACCGCCAACTCGGTGCAGGGCATCCCCTATCCCCTCCTCGACAGGATGGAGATAATAAGGATCCCAGGCTACACCGAGCAGGAGAAGCTCCACATAGCCGAGAAGTTCCTGCTGCCCAAGCAGATAAAGCTCCACGGCCTTACGGCCGACAACATCGAGATGGGCCGCGCGGCGCTTCTGACCGTCATCCGCCGCTACACCAAGGAGGCGGGAGTGCGCAACCTCGAGCGCCAGCTCGCAACGGTCTGCCGCAAGGTGGCAAAGGAGATACTCAAGAAGGGGAGGGACACGAAGGTGAAGGTCACCTCCCGGCTCCTTGCCAGGTACCTGGGCGTGCCGCCGTACCGCTACGGCAGGATCGAGGAGCGCGACGAGGTCGGCGTGGCCACGGGGCTTGCCTGGACCGAGGCGGGCGGAGAGCTGCTTCCCACCGAGGTGGCCATCATGCCGGGCAAGGGCAAGCTCATCGTAACGGGAAAACTCGGCGACGTGATGCAGGAGTCGGCCCAGGCGGCCATGACCTACATCAGGAGCCGCGCCCTGCGCTTCGGCCTGGACAAGGACTTCTACCAGAAGGCGGACATACACATCCATCTGCCCGAGGGCGCCATACCCAAGGACGGTCCCTCGGCCGGCATAACCATGGCCACGGCCATAGCGTCGGCCTTTCTCCGGGTGCCCGTAAGAAAGAGCGTGGCCATGACGGGCGAGATCACGCTGCGCGGCAAGGTCCTGCCCATCGGGGGGCTCAAGGAGAAGATACTGGCGGCCCACCGCGGCGGTATCCCCACGGTGCTCGTCCCCAGGGAGAACGAAAAGGACCTCAAGGAGATACCGGCGTCGATCCTGAGGAAGGTAAAGGTCGTGCTCGTCGACCACATGGACGACGTGCTCCGCCACGCCCTGGCCGTGGACGACGAAAAGCAGATATTCAGGGAGGCCGAGGAGGACTACGGCAAGGGCGGCGCTCCCGCCGTGCGCGAGGACGTGGTAAGGCACTGAACGGCGCGGGCACGGCACTCTCACGGCGGCTGCGGCGAATTATTTCCTTGACATGAGGACTTAAAGTTGATAGAGATGTTCAGGTCACGTCATATCGCGAAAGGAGAGAGGATATGACCAAGGCAGAGCTCGTTGCCGCCGTCGCCGCCGACACCGGTCTCACCAAGGCCGACGCCGAGAAGGCGCTCGCCGCCGTCATCGCCAACATAACGAAGGCGCTGAAAAAGGGCGACCCCGTGAGCCTCGTGGGATTCGGCACCTTCGACGTGTCCAGGCGCAAGGCCCGCAAGGGACGCAACCCCCAGACCGGCGAGACCATCAGGATACCGGCCGCCAAGGTGCCTCGCTTCAGGGCCGGCAAGGGTCTGAAGGAGGCCGTACAGAGGAAGAGAAAGTAAGCCGGGGGCCGGTGGGCCATCGCACAGGGGGCCAGCGCACAGGGGGCATCGCACAGGGGGCATCGGATGGGGGTCCAGCGCGCAGGGGGCCAGCGGATGGCCTGTCTTCCCACGCCGGCCCTGACCGGGCCGCGCCGGGGTGTGGTGAGGGTGGTGACTGCCGCAGAAGGCGCCTCTCGCTGTGAGAGGGGGCTGTGAGAGGGGGGCGTCTCTCCCGGCGAGGCGATGGCCGGGGCCGGGGGGCGGGGGCGATAGCCCGTTGGGGGCGCCGCCAGAGGGACCTGAGGGATCGGGGGCGTTGCCCGAGGGAGTCGCTGCTTGCGGGCGGATAGCTCAGTCGGTAGAGCGCAGCCCTTACAAGGCTGAGGCCACAGGTTCGATCCCTGTTCCGCCTACCAGAAATGAGAGATTCACCTTCACGGTGACAAGCGGTTTTCATGGGGCCGTAGTTAAGTTGGTTATAACGCCGGCCTGTCACGCCGGAGGGCGCGGGTTCGAGTCCCGTCGGCCCCGCCATAAGACTGCTCGAAAAGATACCCGTCCAGCTCCAAAGCGGACGGGTATTTTTTTGGGATGCCCGTTGCCGGCGAGCGCCGGACCGGGCGGTCCGCTGGCGGCGCTATTGCGGACAAACGCTGCCGCGGGGCTTGACACGGGGGCTCCGAACTGGGATAATAGCCGCTTAAGATGCCGATTTCTCTGGGCTTATCATGATCCAGCTCTTTCACGTCTCCAAGCACTACGAGGGGGGCTTCCGGGCCCTCACGGACGTGAGCCTCAAGGTCGGCAAGGGGGAGTTCGTCTTTGTGACCGGGCCGAGCGGCGCCGGGAAGACGACGCTGCTCAAGATAATGTTCGGCACGGAGCAGCCCACGGACGGACACATCATCATCGACGGCCGCAACTACGACAGGATACCCCAGGCGCAGATACACCACCTGCGCCGTCGTATCGGTTTCGTCTTCCAGGACTTCAAGCTCATAGCCAAGAAGAGCGTCTTCGAGAACGTGGCGCTCACGCTCAAGGTCATGGGGGTAAGGCCCCTGGAGGTAAAGAAGAGGGTGCTGCGCGCCCTCTCTTACGTGAGGCTCCAGCATAGGGCCAACTTCAGGCCGCTGAGCCTGTCGGGCGGCGAGCAGCAGCGGGTGGCCATAGCGAGGGCGCTGGTGAAGGAGCCCGCGATCCTGCTGGCCGACGAGCCTACGGGCAACCTCGATCCCGCCCTGGCCATGGAGATAATGGGGCTCTTCAGGGAGGTCAACAACAAGGGGACCACCGTCGTGGTGGCCACTCACGACCACGCCGTCATATCCCGCTTCAACAAGAGGGTCGTCACTCTCGAGGGCGGGAAGGTCGCAGGCTGATGGGGGCCGCCTCCAGTCTCCTCTACGCGGCCCAGAGCGCCGTCCAGGGGTTGAGGGAGAACCTGGTCACCACCTTCCTGACGGCCGTGACCGTGGGCTTCGCCCTCGCCATCTTCGCCTTCTTCCTCGTCGTCTTCGTCAACGTCAACTCCATGCTCGAGGCGTGGAGCGACCGCACCCACATTGTGGTCTACCTCGACGACGGGGCCGTAAAGGACGTGGAGGCCCTGAAGAAGAAGGTGGCCGCCCTTGCGGGCGTTGTGGGCGTCCGTTACGTCTCGAAGGTCGAGGCCCTCGCCGCGCTCAAGGAGGATCTCGAGGGCCACGAGGAGCTTCTCGACGGCGTGGGGCCCGACGCCCTGCCGGCCTCCCTGGAGGTGAAGCTCGACGCGGAGAGCATCGAGAGCGGCGGGCTTGAGAGGGTGGTGTCGGTCATCAGCGGCTTCGACTGGGCCGCCGACGTGCAGTACGGAGCCGAGTGGGCCGAGCGTTTCGCCTCCATCGTCCGCTTCGTCGAGGGACTCGCCCTCTGGCTCGGCGTCTTCCTGCTCGCGGCGGCGGTCTTCATCATATCGAACACCATACGCCTCACCGTATACGCAAGGCGCGAGGAGATCGAGATCATGAGGCTCATCGGGGCCTCGGCCCGGTTCATAAGGGTGCCCTTTCTCATCGAGGGTATCGTACAGGGGCTCATGGGAGGCGCGGCGGCGGCGCTCATGCTGCTGGCCGCAAGGCGTCTGCTCTCGGCGCGCATACCCGCCCACTTCGCTTTCGTGCTGGAGCTGCCCGTAGGCGCCGCGGAGACCGCGGTGCTCCTGGCGGCGGCGGGTGTGATCCTGGGGGCGGCGGGCAGCGTCTTCTCGCTGGGCAGGTTCCTGAAGGTATGAGCAAGGGGGGCGCGGCAGGGAGAAGCCCCGGGGCGGGCGGTCGGCCCCGGCAGGCGCGCGTGGGCGCAGGTGCCGCAAGGGCCGCGGCCGCGGCCCTTGCGGCCGCGCTGCTTGTGAGCGCGGTCCTCTCCGGCTGGGACGGTGTCCTTGCGGCGAGCCGCGAGCTCGTGAGGAAGGAGAAGAAGCTCGAGGACCTCAAGCGCAAGCTGCGCGAGGAGAAGAAAAATCTCAGCTCCATCGAGAAGCGCGAGGTCTCGGTGCTCGGCGAGCTCGAGAGGCTCGGCAAGCTGCTCGCCCGCCTCCGCCGCGAGCACCGCGGCCTCTCGGCCTCGCTCAGACGCGTAAAGGGCGAGATAAAAAAGAAAGACCGCCGCATCGGCTCGCTCGAAAAGAAGCGCTCCGAGCTGGGCCAAAGGCTCGAGCGTCGGCTGCGGGCCATGTACCTCATGCGAAACGGCTCATCGCTACGGGTGATCGCCTCGGCCTCCGGGGCCGACGAACTGGGGCGCAGGCTCCTCCATCTTGCGCGCATCATGGAGGCCGATACGAGGCTCGTAGAGGAGTGCGAAAGGCTGCTCGCCGAGCTGCGCCGCGAGCGCCGCAGCCTAGCCGCCCTCAAGAGCAAGCGCCTCGCGGCGATAAGGGACATAAAAAAGAAGCAGCGGCAGATAATGGCCGCCCGCCGCAGCAAGACGGCCCTTCTTCGCAGCGTCGAGCGCGAGAAGGCCAGGCACCTCGCCGTCGTCTCGGAGCTTGAGAGCGCGGCAAGGGAGCTCACCGCCCTGGTGACGAAACTCCGGCGCCGGAGGGGGGGCTTCGACTCGACGAGCGGCTTTGCCGCCATGAAGGGCAGGCTCGCCATGCCCGTGAAGGGCAAGGTCGTGAGTCTCTACGGAAAGGTCACCCACCCGGAGTTCAAGACGGTGACCTTCAACAACGGCATAATCATCGAGGCCCCGCTCGGCGAGCCCGTGAGGTCCGTCTACGACGGCGAGGTCGTCTACGTGGGCTGGCTTCGCGGCTACGGACAGGTCATGATAGTGGACCACGACGGCGGCTTCTACACGCTCTTCGCTTACCTGTCGAGGGTCGTCAAGGAGCGCGGCGAACGCGTGAAGGCCGGCGAGGTCATCGCCAGGGTCGGGGACTCGGGGCCCCATGACGCTCCCGCCCTCTACTTCGAGATACGCCAGCGCGGCGTGCCGCGCGACCCGCTTGGCTGGATCGCCTCGAGGTAGACGCCCTTTGCGGGCGGCGTGGCGGTCCGGGGCGGCGCGGAACGTCAAGGCATCGGAAGTCTTTGAAGGGGGCTTGCCCGCACAAGCTGCGCGGGGGGCGGTCCCCTGGAGGTTCGGGCCGCAAAGGCGTAAGAATCCCGCCTGGCGCGGGCCGAACCTCCAGGGGACCGCCAAACAGCCTGATCACATACGAGGGGGCCGCAGGGGGAAACGTGGGCCGATGGCCTTCTTCAGATAGTTTCCCCCAGAGTAATAAATAAGGAAGCTCTGATTAATTACCCTGGGGGAAACTTTCTGTAGAAAGTTTCCCCCAGACCCCCTTCAAAGACTTTCAATACGACTTGGTTTCCCCCTGTTTTGCTTGGCAAAACAGGGGGAAACCAAGTCGCATTAAAAGTTTTGGTAATGGTCAACGAATCCGGACCAAAGTTTGTTGTATTTCGTTATAGCCGGTACGCTTTAAGAGCCTGTAAATCAAAGGGAAAATATCTTCCTTACGGTGATTGAACCTGAAAGAAACTTCACCGAGAAAAAGATGAAAA
>DRME01000025.1 GCA_011375175.1 Deltaproteobacteria bacterium
TTACTCTGGGGGAAACTTTCTGTAGAAAGTTTCCCCCAGACCCCCTTCAAAGACTTTCAATACGAGTTGGTTTCCCCCTGTTTTGCCAGGCAAAACAGGGGGAAACCAACTCGCGTTAAAAGTTTTTGGAGGGAGTCTGAGGGAACCTTTTTACAAAAAGGTTCCCTCGGTGCAATAAATCAGAGCTTCCTTAAAAGTCTTTGAAGGGGCGTCCTGCCCGCGCCGGCTGCCTCGGGGGGCTGCGCCGGGGGTTCGGGCCGCAAAGGCGTAAAAAAATCCCGCCTGGCGCGGGCCGAACCCCCGGTGCAGCCTAAGCCCCGAATAACATACGATGGGGCGGGGGGAAACGCGGGACTACGGCCCTTCTACAGAAAGTTTCCCCCGGATTGCCCCCGGCGGCTGCCTCGTGGGGCTGTGCCGGGGGTTCGGGCCGCAAAGGCGTAAAGATCCCGCCTGGCGCGGGCCGAACCCCCGGTACAGCCGAAGAGCCGAATAACATACGATGAGGCAGGGGGGAAACGCGGGACTACGGCCCTTCTGCAGAAAGTTTCCCCCAGGGTAATTGGGGATGGGCCGGCCCCCCTGGGGCGGAAGCCCTCCCCGGAGAACCCTCAATGATAAGACTCCGCAACATCAGGAAGGTCTACCGCATGGGCTCCACCGAGGTGGAGGCCCTCAAGGGCGTGAGTTTCGAGATCGGCGCGGGCGAATTCGTGGCCGTCACCGGACCGTCGGGAAGCGGCAAGAGCACGCTCATGAACCTCCTCGGCTGTCTCGACCGTCCCAGTTCCGGCACCTACGAGCTCAACGGAGTGCGCGTGGACGGCATGAGCCGCGACGAGCTCGCGCGTGTGCGCAACAGGAACATAGGCTTCGTCTTCCAGAGCTTCAACCTGCTGAGCCGCCACAGCGCACTCGAGAACGTGGAGCTGCCGCTCTTCTACGCCGGCATACGGCGCACCGCCGAGCCCGCGCGCAAGGCCCTGGAGGAAGTGGGACTGGGACACCGCATCCACCATCATCCAAACCAGCTCTCGGGAGGCGAGCGCCAGCGCGTGGCCATAGCCAGGGCCATTGTCCTCTCGCCTCCGCTCATACTGGCCGACGAGCCGACGGGCAACCTCGACACGAAGACGGGGGACGAGATAATGGAGCTCTTCGAGCTGCTCAACGCCATGGGCACGACGATCATCATCGTCACCCACGAGGACGAGGTGGCCCGCCGCACGCGCCGCGTCGTGAAGATCCGCGACGGCGCGGTCGTCTCGGACAGCCCGGTGCCGTGAGGGACTGAAGGGATGCAGGTACTGAAGGTGGCCTTCCGGGCCATCGGCGCGAACAAGCTGCGAACGTCGCTCACCATGCTCGGCATAATCATCGGCGTGGGCGCCATCATAACGATGGTGGCCATCGGCGAGGGGGCCAAGCGCAAGGTGACCGAGTCCATAAGCAGGATCGGCACGAACCTGCTGCGCGTAAGGCCGGGCGCGGCGCGCCTGGGCCACATCGCCTCCGGCACCGTCGAAACGCTCACCCTCGCCGACGCAAGGGCCGTCGGCCGCTCCATACGGGGCGTGAAGTCCGTGAGCCCGGCGGTGAGCAACATGGGGCAGGTCAAGTACTCGAACAGGAACGCCACCACGCTCATCACGGGCACCACGCCCGAGTACGTGGCCATAAACAGCTTCAGGGTCGGCCGGGGCCGCTTCTTCACCGACCGCGAGGTGAGGCTCATGAAGCGGGTGGCCGTCCTCGGCATGACGGTCAAAAAAGACCTCTTCGGCGAGGCCCCGGCCCTGGGACGCAAGATAAGGATAGAGGGCCAGTCCTTCCTCGTCATAGGAGTAATGGAGCCCAAGGGGCAGACCTCGTGGAGGGACCCGGACGACCAGATATTCGTGCCCGTGACGACCTCGCAGAAACGGCTCTTCATCCAGGAGTACGTGAGCGACATCTATATCCACGTGGCCAACATCGAGGACATTCCCCGGGTGAAACGCGAGGTGGAACGGCTTCTGCGCGCAAGGCACAGGCTCGCCGAAGGCGTCGAGTCGGACTTCAACATACGGGACTACACGGAGTTCATAAAGACGCTCCGCGAGACGAGCCAGACCTTCACGGTGCTGCTGGCGAGCATAGCGGCGGTGTCGCTCATCGTCGGCGGCATAGGGGTCATGAACATCATGCTCGTGACCGTGACCGAGCGGACCCGCGAGATCGGCATACGCATGGCCGTGGGGGCGAGGGGCAGGGACATCCTGCGCCAGTTCCTCGTCGAGGCCCTGGCCATTACGATAACGGGCGGGCTCATAGGCATAGGCTTCGGCGCCGGCGCCTCGTGGGCCATATCGGAGGTCTGGGGCGAGTGGGAGACGGTCATAACGCCCTTTTCCGTGGCGCTGGCCTTCGTCTTCTCCGCCCTGGTGGGTCTCGTCTTCGGTCTGTATCCGGCGTGGAAGGCCTCGCGCATGGACCCCATCGAGGCGTTGAGGTACGAGTGAGCGAAGCCGTCTTTCTCTACAACGACAGGTTCGGCTCGTACAGCTACGGTCCGGGCCATCCCATGCGTCCTGTGCGCCTTCGGATGACCTGCGACCTCGCCCGTGAGCTGGGCCTCTTCGACGGCGGCGCGGGAAGGCTCGTCGAGTCGCGGAAGGCGACGCGCAGCGAGACACTCCTTGCGCACCGCGCCGACTATATCGACGTCCTCGAAAGGGCCGACGGCGGAGAAACGCCGCCCGAAGGGCCGCGATACGGCCTCGGTGCGGGCGACAACCCCGTCTTTCCCGGCGTCTACGAGTGGTCGCTCTACTCCACGGGCGCGTCGGTGCAGGCTGCGCAGCTCGTGGCCTCCGGCCGGGCGCAGAGGGCCTTCAACATAGCCGGAGGGCTCCACCACGCCATGGAGGCGAGGGCCTCGGGCTTCTGCTACATAAACGACGCCGTCGCCGCCATAAAGACCCTCACCGCCATGGGCCTGCGGGTCGCCTACGTGGATAGCGACGCCCACCACGGCGACGGCGTGGAGGCGGCCTTCCTCGACACCGACCGCGTGCTGACCGTATCGATCCACGAAGACGGCCGCTTCCTCTTTCCGGGCACGGGGTTTCCCGAGGAGATGGGCAGGGGGGCGGGACGCGGCTACGCCGTGAACGTGCCCCTTGCGCCGGGGGCCGGGAACGCCCTCTTTCTCAAGGCCCTGGAGGAAGCGGCGCTCCCCTTTGTCGAGGCCTTCGCCCCCGACGTGCTCGTAACGCAGCTCGGCGTGGACACCTTCGCCTCCGACCCGCTGACACACCTGGAGCTGAATACGGCTGGCTTCGAGGCCGCCGCGCGCCGCTTCAGGGAGACGGGTCTGCCCTGGGTCGCCCTCGGCGGAGGCGGCTACGACGTCGACAACGTGCGGCGGGCCTGGACGCTCGCCTGGGCGATCATGTGCGACAGGGAAGGCGACGAGAGGCTCGAGGCCCTGAGGGATCGCAGCGGCGGCGAAGGGTCGGCGGGCGGAGAGGCCGCGGCGGAACTCGAGAGAACGAAGGAGTTTCTGCTGCGCCGGGCCCTGCCCCTTGTGAAGGGAGGCTGACGGCCCCTTGGGCCGCCGGACTCACATATCCCCCGGCCGGGCCTTCGCCGAAGGGCGCCTGTGGCCGGGTCCGGCGGTCTTTCTCAGGAGGGTGTAGCTGCCGTAGACGCCCTCCTCCTCGAGGCCTGCCCGCAGCCGCTCGGGCAGGTGCCTGTAGCGGTCGCTCCTGACGGCGAAGTAGTCGCCGACGGCCGCCGCCGAAAGCCCGCGAACCAGGTCGGCGTCGTCGTAGCGCCGGGCCCGCCCTCGCGTGTAGAACTGGGCCGAGAAGGGCCTGTCGAAGAGGTAGTCGAGCCTTGCCCCGCTTCCGGCGCTCACTTCCTCGTAGTGCTCCACCAGTGTCTTCTGCGACTTGTAGGGCGCCTTGTAGGGAAGGTAATAGCTGAAGAGCACGGTCACGAAGAGGAGCGGCACGACAAGTCCCAGTGCTGCGAGTGTCGCCGACGCCCTGGGCCGCTCCTCGTCCCTTGCAAGCCATGACTCGGCGAGGAGGACGGCGAAGGCGGGAAGGCCGGGCTGGACGTAGGTGGGGAGTATGTTGCGGGCCGGCAGGAAGAAGAGCACGGGCGCGGCGGCCCACAAGAGCAGGTACAGCGTCCGTTCCCCTCCCAGGGCCTCCGCCATCGAGCCCGCCCCCCTTCGCAGCCTCTTGACGAGCAGGACGGCGAGCACCGGCGTCCAGGGCAGCACGGCGCCGAGCCAGTAGGCGATGATGGTGCCCCGCGTCCTCACGTGGGGGTTGCCGTAGAGATCGCCGCTCCAGCCGGCCTCGGTAAAACGCTTCCAGTGCTCGCCCACTATGAAGTACTCGATAAAACCCGGCGTCTTCCACTGGGCCGCCACGTACCACGGCGCCGCGATGAGGACCATGAGCGCCGCCCCCTCGACCCACCCTATCCTGCGGCGCACAAGGCCCCACTTTCCCTTGAAGAGCACCCAGAGAGAGACGGGGGCGAGCGTGAGGACGGCCGCCACGGGCCCCTTGGCCAGGAGTCCCACGGCAAGGCCCACGAAAAAGAGCCTGCTCCAGAGTCTCCCTCCTCCCTCGCCGACGGCCAGCCAGAAGGCGGCCATGGAGAGCGTCGTGCCCAGGACCATGACCGTGTCGGTGAGCACGGCTCCGGCGGTGATGAAGAAGAGGACCGTGCTCGAGAGGATCAGGCAGGCCGCAAGGGCCGCGTCGAGTCCCGCCGCGCGGCGTGCGAGCCTGAAGGTCAGGGCCGCCGTGGCCGCGGCGGCGAGCACCGAAGGCAGGCGGGCGGCGAGCTCGTTGACGCCGAGCACCTTGAA
>DRME01000026.1 GCA_011375175.1 Deltaproteobacteria bacterium
GAAAGTTTCCCCCAGACCCCCTTCAAAGACTTTTAATTCCCTGCGGTTCCTCCCGATTTTGCAAGCAAAATCGGGAGGAACCGCAGGGCGTTAAAAGTTTTTGGAGGGAGTCTGAGGGAACCTTTTTACAAAAAGGTTCCCTCAGAGTAATTAATCGGAGTTTCTTTCACGAAGGCGCGAGAGGTATTTGTTCGCCGTCTCGGCCGACTCGAAGTAGAGGGCCCTGCCCTTTGGTCCCGGCAGGATGAAGGCCTCGGCCTTGTCCACCTCGCGGCCGGTCACCGGGTCGCGGGCGTAGCGGACCTCCCGTTTCGACTTGAGGGTGGTCACGCAGCCGGGGCAGCAGCCGTAGTAGGTCTTGCCGTTCACCTCCACCGGTATCTGCGGCTTGCCTATGATGTTGTCGTTCACCATGCAGACGAGCTCGCGGTCCACGGACGCGGCGGTCCCCTCCCGCGACGACGCCACGGCGCTATCCACCATCACCGCCTTCGTATGAAGCAGAAGCAGGACGGCGACGGCGACCGGCGCGGCCCGACCTGCCGGCCGCCGCCCCCAAGCTTGTCAATCCGCAAGGGAGCCGGAGGGAGGGGCCGGGCAATATCCCTTCCCCCTCCGATTCCGCCTCAGTGTTTGTGCTTGCCCTTGTGCTCCTTCATCTGTCTCTTGTGGGACTTTATCATCTTGTTCATGTGGGCGATCATGTCGTCGAGCTTCTTTTTCTGGGCCGCCGTGGGCGAGCCGTCGAGGTCCCTCACTATAACCATCAGGTCCCTGACCATGGACATCATGTGCCCGTGCATGCCGCTCATGTCGCCGCCCATCTTCGAGTGGTCGTGATGGGACTCCATGTGTCCCTTCCTGTCGCCTCCGGCGGCGTGGACCGGTGCGGCCGCTATGAGCAGCGCCGCGGCAGCTGCGGCGAGCAGAGTTACGGTCGTCTTCATCGCTTACCTCCTTGTTTTTTTGCTGGGAACGCCGATGGGGCGGTCCCCCGTTTCCGCGCCGCAGGCAGGCCTCACGGCCGCCGTCGGCAGGCAGACCGATGACATGCAAGGGGGCTCAAGGAGCCGGGCTCTGCGCCCCTTTCACCGAAGGGCTCCCTTCCGAGGTTACGCCCCCTCTTTACGGCCCGTAAAGAGGGCGTCCTCTCCGCGCTCGCCGGTCCTTATCCTCACGGCCTCGTCCACGGGCGAGACGAAGACCATGCCGTCGCCCCTGCGGCCCGTGGACGCGCTCTTTACAATAACCTCGACGAGCCTTGCCGTCTCTTCGTCGCTGCAGACGACCTCGATCTTGGTTATGGGGCTGCAGGTCTCCGCGTACTCGACGGAGAAACGCTCTCTTTCCGGGACGGCCGATGCGCCCACGGCCTTTGCCTCGATGACGGTGAACCCCGCGGCCCCGGCGTCTTCGAGGGCGTGGATCACTTCCTCGGCCCTGCTCGTCCTGATGTACGCCTTGATCTCCTTCATGATCCCTCTCTCCTTGCGCCGGCCCCTGCCGGGGGGTTCTCCGAGCCGAGACCGATCCCCTTCCACAGCGCGTAGATGGCCGGTATGACGATGAGGGTGAGCACCGTGGCCGAGACCATCCCTCCCACCATGGGGGCGGCTATGCGCTTCATCACCTCCGAGCCCGTGCCAGAGCCCCACATTATGGGAAGGAGTCCGCCTATGACGGCGGAGACGGTCATCATTATGGGCCTTATGCGCAGGCTCGCGCCTTCGAGCACGGCCTCGTAGAGGTCGCCCACCGTCCTGAGAGCGCCGCTGCTGCGCCGCTTCTCGTAGGCCATGTCGAGGTAGATGAGCATTATGACGCCTATCTCGGCGGCCACGCCCGCAAGGGCTATGAAGCCCACGCCGACGGCGACACTCATGTTGTAGTCCAGCAGGTACATGAGCCACACCCCTCCCACGAGCGCGAAGGGCAGCGAGAGCATGACGATGAGGCTCTCGACGATGCTTCCGAAGTTGAAGTAGAGGAGCAGGAATATGATGGCCAGCGTGAGCGGCACGACGAGCTTGAGCTTTGCCTTGGCCCGCTCCATGTACTCGAACTGGCCGCTCCAGACGATGGTGTAGCCCGCCGGTATGTCGATCTTCTCGGCCAGCACCTTGCGGGCCTTCTGCACGTAGGTGCCCACGTCTATGCCCCGCAGGTCCACGTATATCCAGGCGTTGAGCCTCGCGTTCTCGCTCTTTATGGCCGGAGGACCCTTGCGTATGTTTATGTCGGCCACCAGCCCGATGGGTATCTGCTCGCCCCTTGGGGTGGGTATGAGTATGCGCCGCAGCTTGCTTATGTCGTCGCGCAGCTCGCGGCCGTAGCGCAGGTTCACGGGGTAGCGTTCGAGGCCCTCCACGGTGGTCGTTATGTTCATGCCGCCGATGGCCGACTGTATGACGTCCTGCACGTCGCCCACGGTGAGGCCGTAGCGCGCCGCCTTGAGCCTGTCTATGTCGTAGTCCAGGTAGTTGCCGCCCACCACGCGCTCGGAGTAGACCGAGAGCGTGCCCGGCACGTCGCGGATGACGGCCTCTATCTCCTTGCCCAGCCGCTCGAGGGTTGCGAGGTCGTCGCCCGCCACCTTTATGCCCACCGGCGTCTTTATGCCGGTGGAGAGCATGTCGACCCTCGTCTTTATGGGCATGGTCCAGGCGTTCGTGACCCCCGGGAACTTTATGGCCCTGTCCATCTCCTCTATGAGCCTGTTGATCGTCATGCCCTCGCGCCACTGGTCCTGGGGCCGCAGGGTTATGGTCGTCTCTATCATGGAGAGCGGCGCCGGGTCGGTGGCCGTCTCGGCCCTGCCTATCTTGCCGAAGACGTGGTGGACCTCAGGGAAGGTCTTGAGTATGCGGTCGGTCTGCTGGAGTATCTCCCTGGCCTTGGTTATGGAGAGGCCCGGCAGGGTGGTGGGCATGTAGAGCAGGTCCCCCTCGTTGAGAGGGGGCATGAACTCAGAACCCAGCTTCTCGTAGGGCACGACCGTCACGGCCAGGACGACTATCGAAGCGGCGATGAAGGTCTTCTTGAAGCGCAGCACGAACCTGACCACCGGCCGGTAGACGAAGAGAAGCGCCCGGTTCACGGGGTTTCGCTCCTCGGGCAGTATCTTCCCCCTTATGAAGTAACCCATGAGAACGGGCACTATGGTCACGGCCAGTATGGCCGAGGCGGCCATGGCGTAGGTCTTGGTGAAGGCGAGCGGCGAGAAGAGGCGTCCTTCCTGGGCCTCGAGGGTGAAGACGGGCATGAACGAGAAGGTTATTATGAGCAGCGAGAAAAAGAGCCCCGGCCCCACCTCCTTTGCCGCGTCGGCCACGAGCCGCCAGTGGTCCTTCTTGCCGTCCGAGTGCTCTATGTGCTTGTGGGCGTTCTCGATCATCACGATGGCGCCGTCTATCATGGCCCCTATGGCTATGGCTATGCCGCCCAGGCTCATGATGTTCGCGTTTATGCCCTGGTAGCTCATGACGATGAAGGCCATGAGTATGCCCACGGGCAGGGTGAAGATGGCCACCAGCGCGCTGCGCAGGTGGAGCAGGAAGACCAGGCATATGACGGCGACGACGATGCTCTCCTCGATGAGCTTCTCCTTGAGGGTGTCGATGGCCCTCTCTATGAGTCCCGAGCGGTCGTAGACTGGCACTATCTCGACGCCTTCGGGCAGTCCGGCCTTCAGGCTCTCGATCTTCTCCTTGACCTTTTCGATGACCTCGAGGGCGTTGCCGCCGTAGCGCATGATTACGATGCCGCCGGCCACCTCGCCCTCGCCGTTGAGCTCCACGAGCCCGCGCCGGAGCTCGGGGCCGAGGTGGACGTGGGCGATGTCCTTCACCGTCACGGGCGTGCCCCTGGCGTCAACGCCGACGGCGATGTTGTTTATGTCGTCGATGCTCTTTATGTAGCCCAGGCCCCTGACCATGTACTCGGTCTCGGCCATCTCGACGAGCCGGCCGCCCACGTCGTTGTTGGAGCGCATGATGGCGTGCTTTACGCGGCTCAAGGGGATGTCGTAGGCCAGCAGCTTGTTGGGGTCCACCTCCACCTGGTACTGCTTGACGTAGCCGCCGATGCTGGCCACCTCGGCTACACCCGGCACGGTCTGGAGCTCGTAGCGCAGGTACCAGTCCTGTATGGAGCGGAGCTCCGAGAGGTCGTGGCGGCCCGTGCGGTCCACCAGCGCGTACTCGTAGACCCAGCCCACGCCCGTTGCGTCCGGACCGAGGGTGGGGTTCACGCCCGAGGGCAGCCGCCCGGAGACGAAGTTGAGGTACTCGAGCACCCGGCTCCGCGCCCAGTACATGTCGGTGCCGTCCTCGAAGATGATGTATACGAAGGAGTAGCCGAAAAAGGAGTAGCCCCTTACGACCTTGGCGAAGGGCACCGACAGCATGGCCGTGGTGAGCGGATAGGTCACCTGGTCCTCAACGACCTGCGGGGCCTGCCCGGGGTACTCGGTGTAGATTATGACCTGCACGTCCGAGAGGTCGGGGATGGCGTCGAGCGGGGTGTGGCGCATGGCCACCACGCCCCAGCCGATTATGAAGAGGACGAAGAGGATGACGATGAAACGGTTGTTTATGGAGAGCTCGATTATCTTCTTAAGCATCGGAAGGTCCCGGGAGCGCCTTTCTTCTCTTCAGAGCGGTCCTTGCGGCGACGGCCCTGTCAGTGGACATGGCTGTCCGTGCCGTACATGTCCATCTCGGAGTGATCCATCTCGGAGTGGTCCATGGCCATATCCGCCTCCGTGCCCGAATGGTCCATCTCCGAATGGTCCATATTCGAATGGTCCATCTCCATGGCCTCGCCGCCCGGGCCGGTCATGTCCATGCCTTCCATGTCCATGCCTTCCATGTCCTCGGTCCCGCCGCCCTTCTTCACCTCCAGCATCTTCGAGATCGCCTCCTTGAGCCTGCTCTCCGAGTCGATGAGGAAGTGGGCCGACGTGACGACCACATCTCCCTCGTCAAGCCCCTCCTTGACCTCGTAGAAACCGCCGGCCTCGACTCCGAGCGTTACCTCGCGGGGGGCGAACTTGCCGCCTCCCTTGGCCACCACGACCACGCTGCGCTCGCCAGAGAGGAGGACCGCCTCCGACGGGACGGCGACGGCGTCCCTGCTCACCTCGCTCTTCAAGACCACGTCGGCGTACATGTCGGGCTTGAGCACCAGGTCGGTGTTGTCGAAGACGAGGCGCACCTTGTTTGTGCGCGTCTCGGGCTCCATGAAGGGGAAGATGAACGAGACCCGCCCCCTGAAGACCCTGCCCGGGTAAGACTCGAGCGTAATCTCCGCCTCCTGCCCCACCTTCACCCAGGGCATCTCGTACTCGTAGATGTCGGCGTAGACCCAGACCCTGGAGATGTCGGCTATGGTGTAGAGGTTGGTGCCGGGCTTCACGTACATCCCCTCCTGCACGTTCTTCTTGACGACGATCCCCCTGGCCGGAGAGTGGATGTGGAGCGTCTTCATGATCTTGCCCGTCTTTTCGAGTTCCTCTATCTGGTGGGCCGGCACGTCCCAGAGCTCAAGCCTTCGGCGGCTGAGCTCGAGCACCGAGTCTCCGCCGGCCGCCTCCTTTCCGAGGGCGTCGGCGTAGCGCATGGCCAGCAGGTACTCCTCCTGGGCGCTCACGAGCTCGGGGCTGTATATCTCGAGCAGTATGTCGCCCTCTTCGACCTGCTGGCCCGTGAAGTCGACGTAGAGCTTCTCCACCCATCCCTCGATCTTGGTGTGGACGTGGTAGACCCTCTTCTCGTCGTAGTCCACGCGGCCTATGGTCCTTATCGTCCTTTTAAGGGGCCTGCGCTCCACGACGGCCGTCCTTACGCCTATGTTCTGGATCGTCACGGGGTCGATCTTCACGGTGCCGGGCTCGGCCGTCTCCTCCTCGCCCTCGTAGACGGGCACGAGGTCCATGCCCATGGGGCTCTTGCCGGGCTTGTCGGAGATGTAGTTGGGGTCCATGGGGGCCTTCCAGTAGAGGATGCGTTTCCCCTTCTTCGTCTCCGACGCCGTGGGGGCGCCATCGGGCACCTGCGGGGCCGGTCCGGCGAGGTAGGTGAGCGCCGCTCCCACGGCCGTGCCCGCTACAACGAGGGCGATCATCTTCAGTCTCTTGTCGATCATCATTTCTCCGGTAACCTTCGCTCTATGGCGGAGCCGACGAGCCTTTCAAGCCTCGCCGCATGGATGTTCATGTCCCGTTCCGCCCCCTTGAGTCTGAGGCTGAAGGTCAGGTACATCTGCTGCGAGCTTATGAGGTCCATGTAATCGACCTTGCCCGTTATGTACTGGGTCTCCGTTATGTCGATGGTGAGCCTCGACTTGGGGACGAGCTTCGATTCGTAGAGCGCGCGGTCCCGCACGGCGTTCTCGTAGCCGAAGATCATGCGGCTTATGTCGCTCACCGTGTCGTTTTTGAGCTCCTCGAGGGTCCGGCGCATGGCCTTGTACTTCAGGCGTGTCTCCCTGATGTAGGCGTCGTTGGAGCCGAACCAGGCGCCGCCGCGGACCATGGGCCTTGTGGGGAAGGAGAAGTCCCCGGCCGCCGCGCCCACACGGGCGCTCATGCGGTTCTGGAAGAGGCTCAGCCCCACGGTGTAGTCGGGATAGAACCTCTTCTCGGCCATCTCTATGGCCCGTTCGGTCCTGGCGATCTTCGCTTCCAGGGCCTTGATCTCGCTCCTCTGCCCGCCGCCGAGCTCGTAGAGGGCGGCCTCCGTGTAGTCGAGCATCACGGGGCCGGGGTCGACGGCGGCGGGCGGAGAGAAGTCGTCGGAGAGGTCGAGGAGCTTGTTGAGGCGCACCTGCACGGTGCTGCGGCGCTGTTCGTACTCGCGCAGGTCGTTTTCGAGCACGTCTATCTCTATCTGTATCTTGATGACGTCGTTGAGGCTCGCCCTGCCCGTGGTGTAGACGGTGTTGATGACCTCTCTGAGCCGGCGCAGAAGCCCCAGCGTCTCCTCCGTTATATCGACGGCGTGATCGAGGTAGACGAGCTCGTAGTAGGCCGTCTTCGTCTCGGTGATAGCGTCTTCGACGGCCTTCTCCAGCTCCCAGCGGGCGATGAGTGCCTCCTGGTCCACGATTGCGCCCTTGAGGGCGAGCATACCGGGGAAGGGGAAATCGAGCTGGACGGCCCTCTTGCCGCGTTCCCTGCCGACCCTCACGTCGAGCTCCTTTGTGAAGAGCGAGTACTGGCCGAGGATCTCGTCGAGGTTCGAGACCTGGTCGTACTTCTCAAGCGCCGCGAGGGCCGATTCCGTGGCGGCCTTTACGGCGGGGTTTCGCCGCAGGGCCGCGGCGAGCACCCTGTCGAGGCCGTAGTCCCCGGCGAGCAGCGCCTCCACGGCCTCCCTGTCGCCCGCCCGGCCGAGCCTCTCCCAGAACGCGGGCTCCGGAGTGAAAAGACCGTTCTCGGTGACGGCCGAGAGGACCGAAGCGCGGCGGCTCTGCTTTGTGGAGGATAGGAGCTTGCGCACCGAGTCGAGCTCTCCCAGGGCGGCGGCCCGGCCGCCGCCCGCCGGGCCGGCCCCGGCCTCCTCGGTCTCGACGGAGACGTTTCTCCTCTGGTACTCGCTCCCCTCGTAACGTTCGTAGCCCCGGCGAAGCTCATCGTAGCCGCCTGCGAGGGCGGAGCCCCAGGGGACGGACGTCAGGACGGCGAGCACGACGGCCGCCGCCCTGATCCGGCCGGGTAAGGAAAGGTACGCCCTGTGCCTGCGGGATTCTTTCATCGTCACACTCCGGTCCCCTACTGAAGCGGCCTGCCCGTCACCCTTTCGAGCTCGGCGAGCGACTTGAGGTAGTCGGCCATGGCCCTGTAGTAGGCGAGCTGGAAGTTGAACCATATGGACTGGGTCTCGAGAAGCCCCGAGAGCGAGCCTTCTCCGGCCTTGTACCACGCCTCGGCCGTCTCCAGGGACCTGGCCGCCTGGGGCAGCAGCGAGTCGCCGTAGAGCTCCATGAGGCGCTCGCTGTTTGTGAGCTTGAAGAAGGCCTCCTTTACGCGGCTCTTCGTCTCGTTGGCCACGGCGAGCTTCTCCTGGCGCGCCCTCTCGCGCCTTATGGCGGCCTCCTTGACGGCGGCGTCGTTCTTGGAGAACCAGATGGGTATGTTTATGCCGAGTGTCACGGCCACGGCGTCGCGCCCGCCATCTCCCACGGGAAAGACCGGGTCCCCGATGTCGGCGTAGTTGAGACCGATCCGGAAGTCGGGCAGGTACCTGTACCTTGCAAGCCTCTCCTCGAGCTCCTCTTTTCTCACCTCGAGGGCCGCCGCCCTGTTCTCCTCGCTCTCGAGCGCCCACCTGTAGAGCTCGTCGAGTGTGAAGTCGAAGTCGCGCACCGGGGGTTCGGCTATCGCGCCCACGGGGTGCTCGGCGTCGCGGTCGAGGAGCGTGTTGAGCCTCGTGGCCTCGGTGGAGCGCATCTCGCGCAGCAGGATGAGGTCGTAGCCCGCCTGGGCGTACTGGCTCTGGGCCTTGAGCACGTCGTTGAGGGCCGTGGCGTCGCCGCCGTAATCGGCGGCGGCCAGTGTGGAGAGGTGTTCGAGCACCTCCTTGTTCTGCCTGGTCAGCTCGATGGCCCTGTCGAGGTAGAATAGCTCGTAATAGGTCTTCTTAACCTCGACGATGACGTCGCGGATCTCCTTTTCATAGTTGGTCCTGGCGATCTCCACTTCCTTGACCACCACCTCGCCCTTGAGGCCGAGCTTGCCGGGAAAGGGTATCTTCTGGCTCAGCGAGAAGATCCCTTCCTGGGGACCGAGCCGCGTCTCCACGGGCTCGACGGCGTAGGTGTAGCTCAAGACGGGGTCGTCGTAGGCCGTGACCTGCGGGTACCTCTCGATGACCTGAGCCCACCGCAGCCTCGCGGCCTTGAGCCTCGGGTTCCTCTCCACGGCCTCGGCCACGAGCTCTCCGAGGGTGACGCCTTCGCCGGCGGCCCCGGCCGTAGCTGCCTCCGCCCCTTCGGCGGGGAGAGCGCCGCCCTCGCCTTCCCGCCCCCCGTCGTCTAACGCGCCGTCGGCGGCGAAGGCGGCCCCCGCCTGCCCGGAAGCGCCGGCGGCCGGAGCGGCCGCGAGCGCGACGGCGAGCAGCACCGCCGCGCAGGACCGGATCACTCGATCCACTGCCTCACCTCTCTGTGGTCCATATGGAAGACTCTGTCGGCGGCCGCGCCGCCGTCTACCGTCAAACGTTCCCGCCGGGGCAGCCGCGGGTAGTGACCCGCGGGTAGCGACCCTTTTCAAAAGGCCGCCGCAGCGGAATAACCGGAACTCCCCTTAAGGTATATATCCAGCATCGGCCCCTGTCAAGCCGGCCCCCTGCGGACGAGGGGCGCGAACCCCGATTCTACAGGCTGTAGTCTGAGAAAGTCAAAAAAATAGGCCCTCCCCCCGCCGGTCTCGATACCGCAGTGACGGCGGCACTGCTCGGCGAGCTCACCGCTGTGGGCCGTGCAGAGCGACATGTCGCAGCCGCCCAGCCGGGCGGCCGGCGTCCAGAGGGGGAAGGCCATGGTCAGGGCGAGGGCGCATATTATGAGAAGGCTCGACAGGGCGACCCGGAGACGGGGCGCCGGCGGCTCCTGGCCGCCTCCCTCGACGAGCCTGCGTATCCTCCCCTCCACCGAGCCCGCGCCGCTTATCATCGACGCCGGGGCGGCGGCAAGCGAGCCGGCGCCGCGCAGCGAGGAGCGCGCCACCTTCACCAGCGCCCCGGCCAGCACGAGCGGCGAGCCCGTGCCCGCAACGGCCGCGTCGTCGGCGGCGTTCTCGTTTACGTGATGGTGGCGGCCCGCAAGCCAGCCCGTTATGGGCAGATAGAAGAAGGCGTCACTGAAAAAGGCGATGACGAAGGAGCGCAGCGGGTCCCTTTTTCTGCGGTGGTGGGCCTCGTGGAGCATGACGGCCCGCACCTCTTCCCGCGTAAGGCCCTTGAGAAGACCGGTCGACACGTAGATGACCGGCCTGAATATGCCGCAGGTGAAGGCCGCCACCAGCGAGTCGTCGCGTATGAGAGCCACGGAGAGGCCCCGGCCGCGCACAAGCGGCAGCCTGCCGATGGCCCTGCGTCCCCGCCACAGCCGCACCGACGCCCTGAACGCGGCGTAGAGGAATCCGCCTCCCACAAGCGCGGCCCCGGCCCAGACGGCGAGCCCCGCGGCGACGGCGCCGTAGGCGAGACAGAGGCTGAGAAGGTCGCGGCACCAGCCGGCGAGCATGACGGCGAACTCCACCACGTGAGGGACGTTGACGGCGAGCCACGTCACACTGACGACAAAGAGCGCCAGGGCCGGCAACACATAGAGGACCACGGTCATTTCCCGCGCTTCTCCATCTCGAGCTTCTTCTGATCTATGAGCCTTGAGAGCCTGTCGAGCTCGTCGGGGTCCTTGCTGGCCAGTATATCGACTATGGAGGCGACGGCCGAGCCCCGCCAGAGGTCGAGCACCCCTTCGAGGACCTCGCGGGAGACGCTCCTTGCAAGCTCCTCCCTCGAATAGGCCGGCCTGAAGACAAAGGCCCCATCGTCCCTGGTCTTGTGGAGCAGGCCCTTCCTGTAGAGCCTCTCGAGGACCGTGAATACCGTGGTGACGGCGATCTCCCTGCGCCGTCTCAACTCTTCGAAGACTTCCTTGCCCGTGGCGCCGCCGCGGCCCCAGAGCACCTCCATTACGGCCTTCTCAAGGGGCCCCAGCACCTTGGCGAGCCCCTTGCTGTCGAGGCGGAAGTTCTTCGCAACATATCTGCCCATAGACAAATCTTATTCGACATCACGTAGAATGTCAAGGGTTCTTTTCCGGCGGGCCGCAAAAAATCCCTTCGGCCGGGTCCCGCCGCCTCACTTCAAGAGATAGTTGTCGGCCATGAAGAGCAGGGCCAGAAAGAGGGCGGCGCCCGAGGACCACGCGAGCTCGCGGCGGCCCGGGGAGCAGACGCCCTCGAGGCAGCGCAGCTCGTCGCTGTAGCCCCGCGAGACCATGGCCCTGTGGACCATTGCGCCCGTGGCGACCGAGCGCCGCAGAAGCGAGCCCATCTGGGAGGCGACCCACTGCCGCCCCTCGCCGGCCCGCCCCTGCGTCACGGTCCGGCTCCTCCTGGCCAGATGCACGGCCTCGACGAGCCGGAGCAGCAGGTGCGTGTAGCGCAACGCCATGGCGGCCGTGAATGTGAAGACCTGCGGCACGCCCAGCGCCCGCAGCGACCTGAAGAGCGCCGGTCGGCTCGTGGTGAGCACCAGGAGCATCATGACCGAGGCCGAGGCCGTCACCCTGGCCGCGAGCATGGCGGCCGAGGCAAGCCCCTGGCGCGTCACCGACAGTGTTTCGGGGATGACCAGCGGTCCGAAGGCGCGGGGGGCTCCTATGTGAACGATGTCGAGCACCGGCTCGCCCGGCACGAAGACGTTGAGAAGCGCCGGAGCGGCCGTAAGGCACGCAAAGAGCGGCACCGTGAGCCACCCGCCCCGCAGGAAGGTGCGTAGCGGTATCCCCGAGGCCCGCGCCACAACGAGCACGGCGACGAATACGGCGACGACGGAGACCACGTGGCGCAGAAGACCCAGGGACGCGACGACGACAAGCAGCGCCGCCACCTTGACCCTGCCGTCGAGACCCTGCATGAAGCCCCCGGCCCTCGCGTAACGGTCGCTGAGCACGGAGCGCAGGAAAAAGCCCCTCAGCTCGGCCAGCGTCCTTTCCACGAAGCCCGGCGAGAGCCTGCGTCCCGCGTCCTCGGGGGGCGCTCCAAGCCCTCCTCTGCGCATCCATTCAAGCGACACGACCACACCTCACGATCTCGACCCTCGACCGCCTCAACCGCCGGAGGGCAGAAGCCTCGCAACGAGCCTCGCCGCCAGCGTAACGACCGCCACACCGGCGAGGGCCGACACGACGTAACCGGCGGCGGCGCCGGCCGCCGAGCCCCAGCCCCCGGCCAGGTAGCCCTGTGCCGGAGCGGACCAGAGCCCCTCCAGCGCCGCGAGCCCCTCGGGCGTGTAACCGATCATGGCCGAGAGCTCTCCGGCCGACCACTCGCCCCAGGCCGCCCCGGAGGCCGCAAGCCCCAGAGGCGTGAGAAAGACGAGAAAGAGGATGCCCGCGTACAGGCCCCTCAGATTCCCCGCCTCCGCCCCCCGGCCACCCCGCTCCTCACCGCCCGGCGCGGCGAGGAGCGGGGTCCCGGCGGCGGCAAGCCTCGCCGCCACGAGACCCGTCACCACCGCCTCTACGAAACCGAAGAAGAAGAGGTGCTCGAAGGCCATGGCCGCCACGGCCACCTCGAGGCCGTAGGGGGCGTAGAGCGGCGTGCCGTCGGGAGCGGTCGCCACCAGGGGCTGGATGCCGAAGGCCAGGGCCGTTGTCAGGGCCGCGGCGTTTATGGATATGTAGCCGGCAAGGGCCGCGGCGAAGACGGTGCGCGCCGACGAGGCCGCCGCCCCCCCGGCGATGAACCTGAATACGTACCACGCCGTGAAGGGCATGACAAAGGCCATGTTGAAGCAGTTGGCCCCTATGGCCGTCACCCCGCCGTCGCCGAAGAGCAGGGCCTGCACCACGACCACTATGGTCAGCGCCGCCATGGCCGCCCACGGACCGAGCGCCAGCGCCGCCACGGCCCCGCCCACGGCGTGACCAGTCGACCCGCCGGGCACGGGGATGTTGAACATCATGACGACGAACGAGAAGGCGGCGGCCAGGGCGAGAAAGGGCATGCGCCCGGCCGGCACGGCGCGACGCACCATCCTCGACGCCCCGTACCACAGGGGCGCCATTACGGCGAAGTAGGCCGCGCAGGTCTGCGGCCCCAGATACCCGTCGGGAATGTGCATGCCCTATATGATGTACCCAACCACAGCCGCAGTCAAGGGGCTTTCGGTCGAGGGGCCTTGATCGTGCTCGGCGGGAACCTTCCCGGAGAAGGCCGGGAAGCGGCCCCTTCGAATACGCCCATACAGTCAGTGAAGATAGGCGGTGGCGACGATGGAGCGTATGCCGAGGACTATTATGATGACCGACGAGGCGGCGGTGAAGGCCCTGGAGCGCATCCTTGCGAGCAGGCCGGTGAGAGAGCCCGCCATGAGCAGGGCCGGCAGGGTGCCCGCGCCGAAAGCGGCCATGACGAACATGCCTGAAAAGGGGTCGGCCGTGGCCGCCGCCTTGACGCCCACGGCGTAGGTGAGGCCGCAGGGGACCAGGCCGTTGAGCATGCCGAGGAGCAGGGGGCCCGTCGAGCCGCGGCGCAGGCCCGCTCCCACGAGCCGGTCCGAGAGGCCGCCGGGGAAGAGACCCGTGAAGAAGCGGCGCAGCCGCGGCGGCATCCAGCCCAGGAGCTCGATCCCCACGAGCACCATCACCGCACCGGCGGCCACCGGCACCACCCGCTGGAGTCCGCCTGCCGGACCGACCGCGCTCAACGTCTTTCCGAGCCCGCCCATGAGCGCGCCGATGAGCATGTAGGAGAGGAGCCGGCCCGTGTTGTAGACGACGGCGAAGCGGGGCCCTCCGCCGAACTTCATGGCGCAGGCCGCCATGAGTCCGCCGCACATGGCCATGCAGTGGAGCGCGCCCAGAAGGCCGACGGCGAAGACGGCCGCGTACTCGCCGGGGATCACCGTCCCGCCCCCGGCCCCTCGCCGCCGCCGCGCCGCCCGCCGCCGCCGGGCTCGTCGTCGTCGAAGAGTATCCTGTACTTGGGCCCCTCCATGTCGTCGAACTGGCCGGTCCTTATGGACCAGACGAGAAAGACGACCCCCACCACGCCGAGGTAGAGGGCGGCCGGTATCATTATATATAGAACTTCCATCTCTTTTCCTCCTCCCTCGCGGGAAACCCCGATCAACCGCCGTGGGATAACCGCGGCTCCCCGCCCCTTTACAGGAAGGCCCCCTCGCCGGCTCAACCCCTCCGGGCGGCGGCCCTTATGGAATTCCCTATCACCGCAAGCGAGCTTGCGGGCATGGTCACGGCGGCCACGATGGGCGCCACCAGTCCCATGGCCGCAAGGGGCATGAAGACGGCGTTATAGAGGGCCGACACCGCCAGGTTCTGCCTTATGGCCCTCATGGTCCTCTTCGATATGTCGAGCGTCCTGGCCACGAGAAGCGGCGAGCCGCGCATGAGGACCACGTCGGCCGAGTGGGCGGCGAGCTCGGTGGCCGAGCCCACGGCTATGCCCACGTCGGCCCTGGCAAGGGCCGGACCGTCGTTTATGCCGTCGCCCACCATGACGACCCTCTCGCCCGAGTCCTGGAGCTCCTTTATGACGGCCTCCTTGTGGTGGGGCAGCACCTCGGCCACGACGTTCTCGATGCCGAGCCTTGCGGCCACGACGGCCGCCGCCTCGCGGCCGTCGCCGGAGAGGATCGTCACCTTGAGCCCCCGGCGGCGAAGCTCCGTTACGAGCTCTCTCGACTCCGGCCTCACGGGGTCCGTGGCCGCCAGCAGGCCGAGGACCGAGCCCCGGCCAGCCGCGCCGTCCTCTTCGAGATCGAAGGCGCCCACGTAGACCACCGTCTTGCCCTGGGCGGCGAGCACCCTCCCCCTGGCCGCCAGGGCCGGGGGCACCGTGAGCCCCCGCTCGGCCATGAGCCTCGCGCTGCCGACCAGGGCGAGCACCCTTCCCTTACGCCTTCCGAGCTCGACGACCTTCGCCGTTCCCGATGCGGCAGCGATGCCTGTGACGACGGCCTCCACGCCGAGACCGGGCAGCGCCCTGAAGTCCGAGACCCGGCCGTAGACCCTGAGACCCCGGCGGCGGGCCTCGGCGGCGACGGCCCTGCCCAGGGGATGCTCGGAACCGGCCTCGACAGAGGCGGCAAGGCGCAGGAGCGCCCGCTCGCCCACGACCGAGCCGCCGTGGGCCGCCACATCGGTCACGGTCATCGTCCCCTCGGTGAGGGTGCCGGTCTTGTCGAAGACCACGTGGGTGGCGCCGTGGGCCCTTTCGAGCACGGCGCCGCTCTTTATGAGTATGCCCTCGCGGGCCGCCGCGCCGCAACCGGCGAGCACGGCCGACGGCGTTGCCAGCGCGAGGGCGCAGGGACATGTTATGATGAGCACGGCCACGGCGTATATGACGGCCCGCCCCTGGTCCTGGCCCGACCAGTAGAGGTAGGTGAGGGCGGCCGTGGCCAGGATGAGGGGAACGAACCATGCGGCAACCCGGTCGGCTATGCGCTGGATGGAGGCCTTTTCGAGCTGGGCGTCCTCGACGAGCCGCCTGATCCTGGCAAGCGCCGTCTCCTCGCCGGTCCTGACGACCCGCAGGAGAAGCAGCCCGTCGGCGTTCACCGTGGCGCCGAAGAGCTCGTCGCCCACGCCCTTGGCCACGGGGCGCGACTCGCCGGTGAGCATCGATTCGTCCACGCTCGAGGCCCCCTCGACGACCACGCCGTCGGTGGGGATGCGCTCGCCGGGGCGGACCTCGACGAGGTCGCCGGGAGCGAGCCTGCCCACGGGCACTCTCCTGCGCTCTCCGTCGACGACGACGGTCGCCGTCCTGGGCTCCATGGCCGAAAGCCCCGCGGCGGCGGAGGCGGCCCGCTCCCTGGCCAGGACCTCGAGGTAGCGGCCTATGAGTATGAGGAATATGAACATGGCCGCCGAGTCGAAGTACACGTCGCTTCGTCCCGCGGCCGTGGCCCAGGCGCTGTAGAAGAAGGTTATGAGCGCGCCGAGCGCAACAGGCAGGTCCATGGTGAGCGAGCCCGAGCGGAGGCCGAGGAGCGCGCCGCGCACGAAGAGGGCGCCCGAATAGAAGACAACGGGCACGGAGGCCGCGAGGCTCGCCCACTGGAGAAGACGCCTGTAACCCTCCTCGATGCCCCAGAAGTAACCGCCGTATAGCCCCTCGGCGAAGAACATGGTGGCCGCCGTGGAAAAGCCCGCAACGGCGATACGGCTGAGAAGGTCGTTCTTGCGCCTCCTCAGGGGCTCCTCGGTGAGCGCCGGGTCGTAGGGCGCCGAGCGGTAGCCGGCGGCGGCGAGCCTCTTTACAACCTCGCCGAGCGCCTCCGGGCCGCCCGACCACCGCACCGTCATCCTGTGGGTCGTGAAGTTGACCCTCGCCTCGACCACGCCTTCTACGCGCGAGGCGAGCCGCTCGATGAGCCAGACACAGGCGGCGCAGTGTATGCCCTCGACAATGAGGGACGCCTCGCTCAGCTCCCCCGCGCTCCTGACCACACCCGGCTCGTCCGGGGTGAAGTCCATGTCCGAGAGATCGGGGGCCTTGCCCGGCAGGACGGGGTCGCGCCTGTCGTAGTAGCTCTCAAGCCCGGCGTCGTATATGTAGCGGCAGACCGAGAGACAGCCCCGGCAGCAGAAGGCGCGCTCCTCCCCACCGATGGTTTCGTGGAGGGGGTCCGCGGCCCTCTCGCCGCAGTGGTAGCAGGACGGAGCGAAATCGCCGGCGCGGCTCTCGACCGTGGAATCCATCGGCTCAGACCTCCACCCTGAAGGTCTTTTCCAGGGCCTCGCCGTCCTTTTCGACCGTCACCTTCAGGTCCCACAATCCCCGCAGCGGGAAGTCCACGACACCGCCGTAGAGCCCCCCCTCTCCGGCGAGCTCGTAGAGCTCGTCGTAGCGGTCCGTTGCCGGCCTCCGCCGCTCCACGGTAACGACGGCGCCCTCGAGGGGACCGCCGCCGCGGCGGCTCACCTTCACTTCCACGCCCGCCGTCTCTCCCGCGCCCTCCAGCGAGAGAGCGACCCGCCAGCCCAGCCGCCTTTCGCTCCTGAGCCTGTCGTCGTAAAAGAGACCCTTGCGGTAGTAGTCCTCGTCGGTGAGCCCGTCGTCGTGCACCACGGCAAGCGATATGAACGTGAAGTTCACTACGAAAACAACACCCAGAAAGGCCGCAATGCCCACGGGCCAGAACGAGCCGCTTCGCCCCTCTCCATCCATCCTCTGCTCCATGGCTATCGCCTCTCTTCTTCGAGTTTGCTTTTCCTGGGGGAAACTTTCTGTAGAAAGTTTCCCCCAGACCCCCTTCAAAGACTTTTAATACGAGTTGGTTTCCCCCTGTTTTGCCAAGCAAAACAGGGGGAAACCAACTCGCGTTAAAAGTTTTTGGAGGGAGTCTGAGGGAACCTTTTTACAAAAAGGTTCCCTCAGGGCGACGTCATCGCCAGTGTGGCGTCTTTTCCCGCCGCTCTTTTGCCTTCGCGGCGCGGCCGGTCGGGCAGGTAGAAGGTGCTTTCGCGCCGGGCCGAGAGGTCGGGGTCCTCTACGTCCTCTATCACGAAGTCGAAGCGGTTTATCCTGCCGGCCAGCGCGTCCCTGTCGGCGATGAGCACGAGCGAGGTCTGGTAGACCTCTCCGGCCTCGACGTGTATGGGATTGGCCCCGGTGACTATGCCGGCCTTTATGCCGGTGACCTTTATGCGCAGGTCGCGGGCGCGGGTATCGCGGTTTATGGCCTTTATGGTGTAGAGGTTCGATATCCTGCCGTCTCGCGTGGTCCGGTAAAGGGAGGTGCGGTCCCGCAGGATGTCCAGGTCCAGGGGCACGCGGGTGGCCACCTTGTAGCTCATGGCCCCGAACAGGACCAGCAGTATGGCGGCGTAGACCACGACCCTGGGCCGCAGCAGCGATGTCCTGCCGCCCGCTATGGTGCGCATCGAGCCGTAGCGGATGAGCCCCCCGGGCTTGCCGACCTTGCGCATCACGGCGTTACAGGCGTCTATGCACTGGGCGCAGGCGATGCACTCGTACTGGAGTCCCTTTCGTATGTCGATGCCCGTGGGGCAGACCTGCACGCAGAGGGTGCAGTCTATGCAGTCGCCCTGCGCGGCGGGATGGCCGCCTTTTTTCACCGGCCCGCGGGGCTCGCCGCGGCGCCTGTCGTATCCGATTATGAGCGTGTCGGCGTCGAAGAGGGCGCTCTGGAACCTGCCGTAGGGACAGGGCACAAGGCACATGATCTCGCGGAAGAAGCCGCAGTCGCCGTAGGTTGTGAGCGTGAAGAAGGAGAGCCAGAAGATGTTGGCCGTCGTGAGCGTGCCAGAGGCCATCCTGTCGATGAGCACCTCGGGCGGCACGAAGTAGGCGACGAAGGTGAAGGCCGTGGCAAAGGAGAAGAGAAGCCACGCCGAGTGGAGCAGCGCCTTCTCCGCGACCTTGCGCGCCGTCCAGCCCGAGCGGTCAAGCTCCATCCTCTCGCGCCTGTCGCCCTCGATGAGCCTCTCGATGGCTATGAAGACGTCGGTGAAGACCGTCTGCGGGCAGGCGTAGCCGCACCACAGCCGCCCCGCAACGGCCGTGAAGAGAAAGAGCGCGATGGCGAGAAAGAGCAGCAGGAAGGCGAGGTATATGGCCTCCTGGGGCCAGAAGACGGTATTGAATATGTAGAACTTCCGGCCCGGTATGTCGAGGAGAAGCGCGGGACGGCCGTCGATCTTGATCCACGGCAGGGCGAAATATACGCCCAGCAGTACGGCGTCGACCGCCCACCTTATGGTCCTGAACTTCCCCTTGACGCTGCGGGGATATACCTTAACCCTTTTGGCCGTCACTGACATGGGGGTATTCCTTCTTCAAGGGTTCTGCTCTCTTCCTGCGGGGGGCCCTCAGGCCGAAGGGTCCCCCCGCTCCCTGGGGGTCCGTGCGGGCTACTCGCCGCCGCCGAGGCTGTGCACGAAGGCCGCCACCTTGGCTATCTTGGCCTCTCCGAGCTGCGAGGCCCAGGGCGGCATCCCGTTTTCCGTGCCCTCGGTTATGACCTTCACTATCTGCTCGGGCTTTCCGCCGTATATCCACTCGGCGTCGGTGAGGTTGGGGCCTATGCCGGTGTCGCCCTTGGCCTCGGCGCCGTGACAGGGCGCGCAGTTCTGGGCGAATATCCTGGAGCCCTCGGCGATGGCCCCGGCGTCGTGGATGAGGGCGTTGATGTCGCCGGCCTTGGGTCTCATGGCGGCGTACATCTTCTCGGCCGCCGCCATCTCCTCCTCGTACATCTTGGCCTGGTTCCATCCCGTAATGCCCGGCCAGAAGCCGGGGTAGAGGATCCAGTATACCACGGCAACGGCTATGGTGACGTAGAGCAGCCACATGAGCCACCGGGGGATGGGATTGTCGTACTCCTCTATGCCGTCTATGGAATGTCCGATCTTCTCGGGCATCTCTCTGTCCTCCTTGCGCTTTGTCAGTCCTCACGAAAAGGTATGTGGCGGTGCTCCTCGAGCCTCTTCCTGTTCTTTCCGCGCAGCACCCAGAAGAGGATGGCGCAGTAGACGAGGAAGAAGTAGACCGTCGCCGCCGACTTGCTCATGATCACGATCTCTTCCATCGCAGGGTCTCCTTCAGTTTCTCTTTACCGCCGTGCCCAGCGACTGGAGATAGGCGATGAGGGCGTCGAGCTCGGTCTTGCCCTCGAGCTGGGCCGCAGCGGACTCTATCTGGTCGTCCGTATAGGGCACGCCCACGGTGCGCAGGGCCCTCATCTTGGCCTCTATGTCGCTTCCGTCCAGCTCGGTGCGCGCGAGCCACGGATAGCGCGGCATGACCGACTCGGGCACTATGCTCTGCGGATCCTCCATGTGCTGGACGTGCCAGGAGTCGGGGTATTTCTTTCCGACCCTGGCGAGGTCCGGCCCCGTGCGCTTGGAGCCCCACTGGAAGGGGTGGTCGTACATGGACTCGGCCGGTTTCGAGTAGGGGCCGTAGCGCTCGGTCTCGGCCCTGAAGGGCCTTATCATCTGGGAGTGGCAGTTGTAGCACCCTTCCTTTATGTATATGTCGCGCCCCTCGAGCTCGAGCGGCGTATAGGGCCTCACGCCCTCGAGCGGAGGTATGGTCGACTCGAGGAAGAAGAGCGGGACGATCTCGACCAGTCCGCCCACGCTTATCACCACCGTAATGAGCGCGGCCATGAGCAGGCCGCTCTTCTCTATCTTCTCGTGATTCATGCGAGCCTCCTTTCACCCTCGGGCGCCTCGAGCTCGTCGGCGGCCCCCCTGGCGGTCATGATCGTGTTGTAGGCCATGAGCACCATGCCGCCGAGGAAGATGAGCCCGCCCACGAGTCTGAGGACGTAGTAGGGGTGCATGGCGGCCACACTCTCGGCGAAGGTGTAGGTGAGCGAGCCGTCCGGGTTCACGGCCCTCCACATGAGTCCCTGGGTGACGCCGGAGATCCACATGGCGACGATGTAGATGACCACGCCGATGGTGGACATCCAGAAGTGGACGTTGATGAGGCTCGTGCTGTACATGGCGGTCCTTCCGAAGACCCTTGGTATCATGTAGTAGAGGCCGCCGACGCTTATCATGGCCACCCAGCCGAGCGCGCCGCTGTGGACATGGCCTATGCCCCAGTCGGTGTAGTGGGAGAGCGAGTTGACGGCCCTTATCGACATCATGGGTCCCTCGAAGGTGCTCATGCCGTAGAACGAGATGGCGACGATCATGAACTTGAGGATGGGGTCGGTCCTGAGCTTGTCCCAGGCGCCCTTGAGCGTCATGATGCCATTGAGCATCCCTCCCCAGGAGGGCGCTATGAGCATGAGGCTGAAGGTCATGCCCAGGGTCTGCGTCCAGTCGGGCAGCGCCGTGTAGAGCAGGTGGTGCGGACCGGCCCATATGTAGAGGAATATGAGCGTCCAGAAGTGGAGTATGGAGAGCTTGTAGCTGAATATGGGCAGCTGGGCCTGCTTGGGCAGGAAGTAGTACATGATGCCGAGGAAGCCCGCAGTGAGGAAGAAGCCCACGGCGTTGTGGCCGTACCACCACTGGACCATGGCGTCCTGCACGCCGGCGTAGACCGAGTAGGACTTCATGAGGGTGACCGGTATCTCAAGGGAGTTGAAGACGTGGAGCACTGTTATGGTGATGAGCATGGCCATGAAGAACCAGTTGCCCACGTAGATGTGGCTCTCCCTGCGCTTCCAGAGGGTGGCGAAGAAGTTGAAGGCCATGGAGAGCCAGACGACGGCGATGAGGATGTCGATGGGCCACTCGAGCTCGGCGTACTCCTTGCCCGTCGTGTATCCCAGCGGCAGGGTTATGGCGGCGAGCACTATTATAAGCTGCCAGCCCCAGAATGTGAAGTTGGCCATGGAGTCGCTGAATATCCTGACCCTCGAGGTCCGCTGGACGACGTAGAACATGGACGCGAAGAGCACGCATCCGCCGAAGGCGAAGATGACGGCGTTCGTGTGGAGCGGCCTTATGCGCCCGAAGGTGAGAAAGGGTATGTCGAAGTTGAGCGCCGGGTAGGCGAGCTGCGCGGCGGCGAGCACGCCGACGAGCATGCCCACGATGCCCCACACGACGGACATGACCGCGAACTTCTTCACGATCTCGTCGTTATACTTTGGAACCGTAGCTTCCGACATGTGTCTGACCTCCTCTGCTTTGTTTTGTGTTCCCTGTCTGATCATCTATGTGAAAGGCCCGCCGCACCGGCAGCGCCCCCCGGGCCGGAAGGGCGCGAAGCGGCGGCCTCCGCGATTGCAAGGACCAACAGGACCTTTGTACTCTGCTTAATGGCCGTCTTTTTCGCCGTCCCCGGCGACTGCCGGAGAACAGAGGCGGCGGCCGGACGGCCGGAAAAGAAGATAAAAAAGGTAGTTTTTGTCCTGAATTTCCATAAAAAAAATTCCTGCGCCCGTCCCCCCCGTCCCCGCTGTACCCGCTCTCCCGCTGCATCGAGGAAGCAGTGGCCGGAAGGATCCGGCCGGCCAAGCGGACAATCTGGATGAATTTTATCCTATTTCCACTCTTTGTCAAGAAAAAAAACGGTCCTTCTTCGAAAAAAAAGAGGGGCGGCACAGCGGCCGGCGCGCGAGGCGGCGATGGAAGCGGCTAAAGTTTGACCCGCTCCCTGTCGAATAAGGGGATAAGGCATGAAAGCACCGCCGCGGCAGAGAGCAAGGCCGGCGGACAGGACCGGACACAGGTGAAGAGCGACTTCTCATACATGACGACGGACCCCTCCAGGCCGCTGCGCCCGCCCTCCGGCGCCGTGCGGCGCAAGGACTCCGGCCTCCACGCAAGACCCCACCCCGACCACACGCCGGCGAGACATAACGATGCCCCTTGACACCATGAGCATAAGGAAAAAGCTCCTCGCCGTCTTCGCCGTCTCGGTCTTCTTCCTCGTCGCCGTCGTCATCGTAGGCATGACCGCGATACACTCTCTCAGGGATGTAACGAACCGCATCTACGAGGAGACCTTCCTGGAGAGCTACAGGCTCATGGAGCTCAAGGGCGACCTCGAGGACGTGAGGCGGCTTCTGCTCACGGCGCTCATAACCGGCGACAGCGCGCGTCTCGACGAAATAGAGCAGGACCTTGCGACCCTCACGGCGGCCATAGACGACGCATTCGCCCAGATGCTCGGCCCCGAGAGCCGCTTCGACCCGGAGGCCCGGCCGGCGCTCGAGGGCATGGCCGCCACCTGGCGCGCCTTCAAGGCCACGCGCGACGACGAGATACTGCCGGCCCTGAGGGAAGGCAGAGTCGGCGACGCCGTGGAGCTGGCCCGCGGCATCCAGGAGCAGAGGTACAACAAGTTCATCTCCATAGCCGGCGCCCTCGTGGAGCACGAGAAGACCGAGACGGCGCTGGCCACGCACGACCTCGCCGCGAGCTTCTGGAAGGCCATGGCGTGGTTCGCCACGATCTCGCTGGTCGGGCTCGTCATCATGCTCGCCCTCGTCACCTCCATATCGAGGTCCGTGTCGGCGCGGCTGCGGGCCATAGCCGACGGACTCTCGAGGGTCGAGGCCGGAGAGTTCGACGTGAAGCTCGACGAAAGCGGAGACGACGAGCTTGCGAGACTGGCCGCGTCGTTCAACAGGATGACGGCCCAGCTCTACGAGGACAGGCTCATACAGGACAACTACGTGGCGCTGCTGCGGATGAGCGCCCAGGAGACGAAAGAAAAGAACGCCGAGCTCGTGGCCGCCCGCGACGAGCTGAAGGCGAGCAACAGGGAGCTCCACGACACGGTGCAGGAGCTCAAGAGGGCCAACACCGAGCTCGCCGACATGAAGGCCCAGATGATCCACTCCGAGAAGATGGCCTCCATAGGGCTGCTGGCCGCCGGTGTAGCCCACGAGATAAACAACCCCATAGGCTTTGTCCGAAGCAACCTCAACACCCTTGCCGAATACGTGAGGAACATGGAGACCCTCATCGAGCGCTACGGGGAGATGGAGGCGGAGCTGGAGCGATCGGGCCGGGACAGCTCTCTCTCCCTCATCGAGGATATCCGGACCCTCAAGAAAGAACTGGACATCGACTTCATCCTCGAGGAGTCGAGCCACGTCTTCGAGGAGACGAAGGTGGGCATAGACCGCGTCGTCTCGATAGTCAAGGGCCTGAAGGAGTTCGCCCACGAGGGCGAGTCCGGCACGACGGAGTGCGACCTGGCGCGCTGCCTGAAGAACACGATCAAGATCGCCTGGCACCAGCTAAAACACAAGGCCGAGCTCGTAACCGACATAGAAGAGCCTCTACCCATGGAGTGCAACCCCCAGCAGCTCGGCCAGGTCTTCCTCAACATCATCCTCAACGCCGTCCAGGCCATACCAGAGCGCGGCAGGATAACGGTGAGGTGCCGCGCCGAGCAAGGGCGCATAGTCGTGGAGATAAGCGACGACGGCCAGGGCATACCGGCCGAGATAAGGGACAAGATATTCGAGCCCTTCTTCACGACCAAGCCCGTGGGCCAGGGCACGGGCCTGGGGCTGGCCATAGCCTACGGCATAGTGAAGGACCACAGGGGGACCATCGAGGTCGAGAGCGAAGCCGGCCGGGGGACGACCTTCAGGATAACCTTCCCGGCCGGAAGCGACATGCAGGCCCTGGACGCGGACTGCGTCCACCACTGACGGGGCTCGGCGGAGACAGCCATGAGCGAAGAGAGCGGGACGCCGGCCGTACTCATCGTAGACGACGAGGAGAGCATACTGAACTCGCTGCGCAGGCTCCTCAGGCGCGAGCGCTACGAGGTGCTCACGGCGAGAAGCGGCGCCGAGGGAATGGAGATCATCGAGGGCCGCGACGACATAGGCGTCGTGGTGTCGGATCACATGATGCCGGGGATGAACGGCGTGGAGTTCCTCTCGCAGGTGCGCCTGCTCTCGCCCCATACGGTGAGGATGATGCTCACCGGCTACGCCGACAGGGACGCCAGCATCGCCGCCATAAACCGCGGCGGCGTGGAGCGTTACATAACCAAGCCCTGGGACGACGGCGAGATGAGACTCGTCATCGCCGACGCCCTCAAGCGCTTCGAGCTCGCCCGCGAAAACCGCAGGCTCACGGAGCTGACCGCAAGGCAGAACGAGCAGCTTCGTGAGCTGAACCTCAATCTCGAAAAAAAGGTCGAACTCAAGACAAGGACCATACGGGAGAACTTCTTCTCCTTCATAAAGATATTCGCCGACCTCATGGAGATGCACGACCCCAACCTCGGCGGCCACAGCAAACGGACCGCCCGGCACGCAACGCGGCTCGCCTCCGCCCTGGGGCTCGACACGGGCGACGTGGAACTCATAGAGAGCGCGGCCCTGCTGCACAACATCGGGTTCGTGGGCATGCCCAGGGGGCTTGCCGACAGGGAGATCGACACCCTCACGGACGACGAGCGCGCGCTCGTCGTGCACGCGCCCGTGCTGGCCCAGCGCCTGCTTCGCAGGATAGACACGCTGCGCCAGGTGGGTGTCATCATAAGGAGCCTCCACGAAAACTACGACGGCACGGGCTATCCCGACGGCCTCAGGCACGAGGAGATACACATAGGCTCGCGCATCATCGCCGCGGCCAAGCGCTACGACAGGCTCACCTTCGTCTCGGAGCTCACGCCCAGGGCCGCCGTAGAGACGATGAAAAAGGAGCGCGGCACCGTGCTCGACCCGGAGATCGTGAACGCGCTCGCAGACATCGTCGGCGCCGACGACGTGGAGACGCGATGGGAGGCGATACCGCTCTCCAAGATGAAGCCCGGCATGGTGCTGCTCAAGGACCTCCGAACGGGCAGGGGCAGACTCCTTGCCGCAAGCCGCACACGGCTTACGGAGACCATCATAGAGAGGATACACAACTTCCACAGCATAGACCCCGTGATAGACGACGTCTACGTGGGCGCCGAGGCTCAGGCCCTCGAGGACCGGGAAAAAACCTTTGAACCCGAGCGCCTCGGGTGAGTATAATAAGGGAAACTCTGATTTATTGCCCTGAGGGAACCTTTTTGTAAAGGGTCATAGACCCACGGGTCACAGACCCACGGTTCCCTCAGACTCCCTCCAAAAACTTTTAACGCCCTGCGGTTCATCCCGATTTTGCAAGCAAAATCGGGATGAACCGCAGGGAATTAAAA
>DRME01000027.1 GCA_011375175.1 Deltaproteobacteria bacterium
CCCGGGCCGCAAGGGCGTAACAGACCCGTCCGGCGCGGGCCGGGCTCCGGGCCGCCGCCACGGACCCGCGACCCTTTGGAAGCTTCCCTCAGCGGACTTCGAGCCTGCCCTTGAGCATGTCCATGGGGCAGGCAAAGCCGATCTCGCCGCTTCTTTCCGGCTCGATGAGAAAGGATACGGGCCTGCTGAGGGGCAGTTCGCTGTCGATACCCATCTCCGGTATCTTCACCCTCGTGGCGCAGGTCTTGTCGGTCTTCCTTATGAATACGAGCCTCACCTGCTCCCCCTTGCTGAGAGTGACCACGGGGGGGTCGAAACCGCCTTCATCGATGGTTATAACCACCTCCCTCGCAGCGGCACACACCGCCGGTGGACTGATCGTCACCAGGGACGGGAGCAGGCACAGGAGAAAAAGGATCGGTCTTTTCACGGCCACCTCCTTCTACAGTTGTAGAATCAATTGACAAAAAAATTTCAAAAGCTCCGCTTTGCCGAGGCTCCGCCTTGCCGACCGAGAGAGCCCCGACTCGCTTCACCGCGGCGGAGGCGGCCTGCCGCGGCGCGCCAGGCGGAGTTGTTACGCCCTTGCGCCCCGGCAGCCCCCCTCCGCCATGGAAGCAACAACACCTTGGGGTCGGGCGCCCCCTTCCGGCGGGCTCTCCCTCACCCGCGCCCCATCGACTCCCTTTCCATCAGCTCGCAGGCCCTCCGGCAGTCCTTCATATCGCTGGGACAGACCCGCTCGCCGGAGAGACAGTAGTGGTGGTTGCATTTGTCCATCTCCCCTGTCTCCGCATAGATGGGGAGCGAGACGGCGAGGACGAGCACGGCCACGGCCGCCGCCGTAAGGGCGGCCGCGCCGGCCGGGACCTTCTCCGCCGCCCGGTTCGGCTCCACAAGCTCCCTGATCCTCTTTTCGACGAGTCCTTCCTTGCCGACGACCGGAACGCCGGCGGGCAGGGGGCGGCGCCTCATCGTAGCTATCTTCACAAGCGCCGTCGCCAGGTCGAGGGGCCTTCGGGTCACGGCCACGGCCCCTTCGTCGGCGGCCAGCTCCTTCTGTACACGGAACGAATCCACGAGATAGCGGCCGAGCGGCAGGAAGAAGAACGTATCCCTTATGAAGGAGACGACAAAGAGTCTCAGGGGGTCTCTGTTGACCGCATGGTGTATCTCGTGGAGGATGACCGCCCTCAGCTCTTCCGGCGTAAGCTCCTCGGCGAGTCCCGTGGAGACGTAGACCCTGGGCCTTGAGAGGCCGAGCGTGAAGGCCGTCTTCAGCACGTCGTCCTCGAAGGGGATCACCTCGCACCCGCCCTCTCCCTCCAGCGCCTCGAGCACCGGATGGCCGGGCCGCCGCAGTGGGCGGATCCTTCGCAGAAACCTCCGCGACAGGAGCAGGGCCCGTCCGGCCCTGAAGCAGGCGACGGCGAGCCCGGCCGTCACCACGCCGAGTCCCACCCACGGCGCGAGGGCCTTGAGCATCGACGGGCTCACCAGGCACCACGAAAAGACGGTCTTACAGCAAAGGAGCGCCTCCCTGGCCATGACGGCAAGGCCCAGCAGGCCGGCAAGGCCGTAGTGGATGCTCGCGGCGACGGCGACGAAGAGGCCGAAGGCCATCAGGAGAGCGCCGCCGAAGCTCAAAAGCGTCTTTTTCCAGTAATAACCCTCAGACATCGCGGTCGCGTTCTTTCTTCTTCTTTCTTATGAGCTCGGCGAGACGCTCCATGCCCTCGGGGTCGGTCTCGGAGAGGGCGTCCAGAAAAGATGCGATAAGAGAGGCGCTCGAGACCTCCATGTAGTCCCTGAGCATCCCGGCCGACGCCTTGCGCGTAAACTCCTCTCCCGTCAGGAGCGGCCTGTAGACGAAGGGTCCCCCGGTCCTGACCTTCTCGACAAGGCCCTTGTTCGAGAGCCTCTCGATCACCGTAAGCACCGTGGTGAGCGCCGCCTTCCTCGAGGCCTTCACCGCCGTCCAGACCTCCCTGCCCGTGGCCTCGCCCCTCTCCCACAGGACCTTCATTATCTCGAACTCGAGCTCACCGAGGGGACGCAGTCCCCGGACCTTCCCGTATCCGCTCCTTTTCATGTCATGTATTCTACAAGAGTAGAAGCGGCGTGTCAAGAGTGCGCTTCGGAAGGAAGAGATCGGCCCGCCAACCTTGACTCGCGGCGCTCATGGGTTATAGTCGTATATGACGTCTGAGGAAGCTCCGATTGATTGCTCTGGGAGAAACTCTCTGTAGAAGGGCCACAGGCCCGCGTTTCCCCCCTGCCCCATCTGTTATTCGGGTCTTCGGCTGTACCGGGGGTTCGGCCCGCGCCAGGCGGGGTTTTTTACGCCTTTGCGGCCCGAACCCCCGGCACAGCCCCCCAGAGGCAGCCGGCGCGGGGCGTTAAAAGTCTTTGGAGGGAGTCCGGGGGAAACGCGGGCCTGTGCCCCTTCTACAGAAAGTTTCCCCCAGGATAATTAATCAGAGTTTCCTTTATAACCACAGCCTTCCGAGACGCCGCCATGGAGAATACCGCCTTCCCGGAGAGCTTGAAGAAGTTTTCTTTCGTACACTACAGGGTGACCCTCGTCCCCGAGGACGTCATAGTCATGCCGGCCCGCAACAAGGGGAACGTCCTGAGGGGGGCCTTCGGCTCGTCGCTCCGAAGGCTCGTCTGCTCGTTCGACGACGACAGGTCCTGCGAGGCCTGTCCGTTGATCGAGCGGTGCGCCTACCCCGGCGTCTTCAGCCCCGTAGGGCTCATCGGGGCCAAGCGCACGCTGAACGCCCCGCGGGGGTACGTGCTCAAGCCTCCCCTCTCGACGGCCACCGAGTACACCGCCGCCTCGCCGCTGGTCTTCGACATGTTGCTCGTCGGAGACCGAAGGGAGTACCTGCCCCATGTCTTGGTCTCGCTGCGCGCCCTCGCCGCCACGGGGATAGGCGTAAACAGAGGGAGGTTCAGGCTCGGAGACGTGGTCTCGCTCCGGGGAGACGCGGTCGAGACGGTCTACGACGCCTCGAGGGGGACCGTCGTGGGCGTCGGGCACCCTACGTCGGCGGCGGACCTCATGGAGGGGCTCGACCGGCCGGGCAAGGAGCGGGTCACCCTCGTCTTCCTCACGCCGACGAGGCTCAAGTACAACCCCACGGGCGAGCGGGGGCGGAGCGCTATAGTGAGGAAGCCCGAGTTCCACCATGTGATACGGAGGCTCAGGGACAGGGTGAGCGCGCTCTCCAGGGCCTACTGCGCAGGGCCGCTCGATATGGACTTCAGGGGCCTGGCCGAGCGGGCGACGGGGGTGAGGACCGTGGGCTCCGAGCTCCGGTGGGTCGAGACCGCTCGCAGGAGCAGGACCCAGCGTACAAGGCACGACCAGAGCGGTTTCGTCGGGAGCGTCACCTTCGAGGGCGGACTCGACGAGTTCCTCCCCTTCCTCCTGCTCGGCGAGCGTCTTCACGTGGGCGAGGACGCCACCTTCGGCAACGGCTGGTACAGGGTGGAGGGCCTCGCGTAGCCGCGGACGGGGGACGGGCCGCTCGCTTGACGATACGTCAGGGGTGAAGTATCATCATGCAGGAAGGGGGTGAGAAAGAACCGTGAAACACCCACAAAGAGCCGGGCTGAGATGGACGTTCCATCCCCTGGTGGACATGGGGGTGGCCGCCCTGACGGCCTTTGCCGAGCGCTCTTCTCCGGAAGAGACGACCATCGAAGACCTGGAAAGGTTCGCCGGGTACGCCGAAGATGCGTATCTCTCTCCGGCGCTCAGCGGTTATCTGTCCGTACTCTTCACCAAGAATTTTTATCCTATAAATCCAAGCCTGAAGAGTCAGCCGGAGAAGGTCAGGAAGTGCCTGGGGGACCTGTTGATGAGTTTCCGCTTAAAGCCCGACCCAGGCCTTCCTCCATGTACATACTGCGGCCGTCCCTCGGTGAAGATACCCCTGCCGAAGATTACGGTCGCCTTCAGGGACCTTGTCCCCATGCTTACGGGGCGGGATGTGGTAAACTTCTTCCCCGGCGGAAGGGCGGGGCTGCCTCTCTGCGGTCTTTGCATACTGGCCGTCCAGGCCGTCGTCGTCGGAGCCCCCTTGATCAGCGGCAAGGCCCTCGTGATAAGCTCCGAGGACCCGGCGCTGACGCTCGCCCTCGTAAAGAAGTGGCTGCCGGAGACGAGGCAAAGGGTTCATCTTTCCTTGCTCGCCAACGATACGCCGCCCAAGCTCGGCAGGCCGAAGACCAGGTTGGTTGAGGCCCTCGTATCGCTGCAGACCGGCCACATCAGGGAGAAGGAGCTTGGGCTGGTGGCGTATCACCTATCCAACAGCGGACAGGGGCCGAGCGTGGATATCCATGAACTCCCATCGAGCGTGGTGAAGTTCGTAATGGCCGCGAAGGCGGCGAGGTACCGCCAGGCCTGGAACGATATCGTCCGTCGCGCCTGGGAGGTCCCAAGGACGACGGGAAAGGCGGCCGGGGAGGACGGCGGCCTGGCGCGGCGCAACTATCTCTATGAAGACCTCTTTGAGCTTCCGGAGCAGGCCGCCGCCTTCGTAAGGACTTATCTTCTCCAGCGGCCGCCCGATAAGGCCCGGCGTAACGACCCGAGGGCGTCGTATGGGGGATGGCGCGACGCGAGATACGTAAAGTGGGACCTGACCGGCTTGTTCTTGAAGGAGGTGGTGGGGATGGATAAAGACCGTTTAGAGGCGATAAAGAGACTCGGCGACAGAATCGCGGAAGAGATAATATCCACCAATGATAAAGGGCTGTGGCGAGACGTCTATTATAACTGCTGGAAACCCGACAAGATGAGGGCTACCCTCATCAAACACAGCAGTAAATGTATCAAGGCAGGGAAGGAGCCACTCGTCAGGCTCGAGCCCTACCTGGAGATATTCGAGGAGGGGGAGGAGGTGGTGAGGGCGGACTGGAGGTTCGCCTGGGACCTCGTACTGATCCGTGTCATAGAGCGCCTCTACGATGGAAGATGGTTCGACGGGAACGAGGAGGCGCTCGAACCCCCGGAAGATATTTCACCGGCAGAGGAGGCATGAGATGTTTTGCAACGGTGTCCCGGCCGTGGTCTCTTGGGTCGGCACTACATCGTAACAGAGAAGGAGGGATGAGATGGCTTTCGTGACGGCTTTGCTCTTGCTTGATTGTCCGGCGTCGGCCCTGAACATGTCGAACGAGCCCCCGCAGGAGGCGGGGAGGGGCGAGATGGCCACCTCCGTAAAGTTCATCAAGACAAAGGAGGGACGCTATCCCTACGTCTCTGCGCAGAGCTTCCGTTACTGGCTGAGGACTACGCTCGAAGAAACCCCCTCGGTGGAATGGAGGCGCGCCCCCATATTCCGCGAGTCGAAGGTGGCGTACACGGACGCTAATCCCATCGCATACTGGGACGACGACCTCTTCGGATATATGCGGGCCCCGTCCAAGAAAAAAGAGGCGGTGGAGAAGCGCAAGAAAGACAAGACCAGGGATAACGAAACTCCGACGGCCACCGAGATCACACGTATATCGCCGTTCAAGGCAAGCACCTTCGTCGCCGTCTCTCCGGTGTCGATAGCCTACGACTTCGGGACGATGAGCCGCCACGAGGGTGACCCCGTGCCTCATGGGCATCAATTCTACAGGACGGCGCTGAAGGGTCTTGTCTCTCTCGACCTCGGAGCGGCCGGCACCTTCAGTTACAAGGACAGGACGGGCTTCCGCAACCTGGACGACAACCGCAAGGAAGAGGCCAGGGAAAAGGGCCTCGAGGAGATGGCGGAGGAAAAATGCTTCAGGCTTCCCCTGGCGGAGCGCAGGAAGAGGGTCTCTTCGCTGCTCAACGGCCTGGGGATACTCTGCGGAGGCGCCAACCAGACGCTTCATTATACGGACGTCACCCCGAAGGTATTTGTCGGGATGGTGACGAGGGGGGGCAACAACCCCCTTCAGTACGTCATAAACGGCGGCCGCGACGGCCTTCCCTGCGTACACGAAGAGGCGCTGAAAGAGATGGCCGACGTATGGAAAGACCATATACTCTCGAAGCTGTACGTGGGATGGGTCCGTGGCTTCCACGACCATGAACGCGAGAAGCTGTCGAAGACGCTCGAAGCGACGGGGATAGAGACGGTGACGGGACATCCCCTTCCCGTACTCGCCCGCCTCGCAGATGATATCCGGGACGAATGGTTCGCCTGAGGTGGTGTGATGAAAGTCCTGAAGGTGGAGCTTGAAGGGCTGACGGCCTCTTTCAGGTATCCCCACTTCCTCGTGGGCAGGCAGCCCACCTACATCATGCCGCCGCCGGCCACGATCTACGGCCACATATGCAGCGCCTGTGGAGAATTCGTCGATCCCGGCCTCATCCGCTTCGGCTACTGTTTCCGCTTCGAAGGAAAGGGGGACGACTTCGAGCATATATATCAGGCAAAAGTGGCTGGAAGGTATGACAAGAAGTTGGGGTGCGTTAAAAATATCGAGGCGGAATTGGTTCCCGTCCTGCGTGAGCTGCTCCTCTTCCCGAGGATGACCCTGTACATCGACGCGCCTGCAATAATCGATATGCTGTCGGAGTCCTTCCGGCGCCCCCGCTACGCCGTCGTCCTGGGACGCTCTCAGGACCTCGCCGCATACAGGACGGCCGATGTCATCGAGTTGCGGGAGGATGAAAGCGGATATTTCGAGGACACCCTCCTGCCGTGGTCCTACCGGACACATACCGCGCTGGGGACGGCGGTCCTGATGCCCAGGTTCATCAACCCCGAGGACAGGAGGGAGGTCTCCTGGGAGAGATACATAACACTCAGGCACAGGGTCTTCTACGGGGCCGCGGACGAGGGAGAGGGGGCGAATCACATGATCAGGTACGAAGGAGACGGCCCGCTCTGGGTCGACCCGGAGACGCCCTCGGTGAAAGATATGCGCCGTGCGATAGCGTGGCATACCTTCGTCGACAGGGACCATGGCGCGGAAGGTGTTGAATAGGGTATGGGCCAAGAGCTCGGGAGAAACGCTCGTCGACCATACCCTCAAGGTCCTCTCGGTCTTGAGGCAGATCCGGGAACGGTCGCCTCGACTGGCCGTCGTCTCGGGCGAACCGCGCCTCTGGCACAGGGCGTTCTGGGCCTGCGTACTCCACGACTTCGGCAAGGCGGCCGCCGGGTTCCAGGCATACCTGAGGGGCGAGGCGCCGCCCTGGAAGCATCGACACGAGGTGCTCTCGCTCGCCTTCCTGCAGGCTCTGGATCTGCACGGCGACGACATCCCCTGGATTGCCGCCGGCATAGTCTCTCATCACAAGGATGCGAAGGAGATCGTAGAGGAGAGATACAACATCTCCATAGAGCCCGAGCACCTCGGCATAGAGTCCCTTTGCCGGGAACTTCCGGAGGATGTCCTCGCCTCCCTCATCGAATGGCTCGGGGAGGCCCCGCGCAGGTGGATAGCGGAGAACGGCTTCAGCGATGCGGTCGTCCCTCATTTCCACCCGCAGCCCCCGGCTCGCTTCAGGGCCGGCATGGCAGGTGCCGTCATGGCCGCCTTGAAAGGCTACGATTCGCTGCTTCAGGCCCTTGACGGACTGGAGGCCGCCGCCGCTGAGAACGTCTTCGCCATAATCATGAGAGGGATAATAAGGCAGGCCGATTGTCTCGCATCGGCCGACTCTCCCGAGCTGCAAAGCGCCGTCTTCCCGGACAGGAAGGCATTGAGCGACCGCATAGGCATCTCGGAAGACGAATTGATGGCTCACCAGGAAGGTGCCGCGTCGGCCTCGGGCTCCATAATCCTTTCGGCCCCGACCGGGAGCGGGAAGACCGAGGCGTCGCTGTTATGGGCACGAAGCAGGCAGACACGCCGACCGGCACAGGGACACTTGATATACGTCCTTCCCTATCAGGCGAGCTTGAACGCCTTGAGTAAACGGCTGAGGGGGACCTTCGGTCTCGACGTGGCGCTGATTCACAGCCGAAGCCTTGCCGCCCTCTACCGTGAAGTGTTGAGCGAGGGCCGATCGAGCGGCGATGCCGAGAGACTGGCGCGGAGGGCCGATTCCCTGGCCAGACTTCACCAGCCTCCGGTCTGGTGCACCACGCCGTACCATCTTCTACGGGCGGCCTACAGGCTGCCGGGCTACGAGTCCCTCTGGGCTTCGCTGGCCGGAGCGCTCGTCGTGGTGGATGAAGTTCATGCCTACGAGCCGGGCAGGATGGGGCTGTTCGTGGCCATGCTCGAAGAACTCAGGATGCGATGGGGGGCCGAGCTCTGCATAATGACGGCCACCATGCCTTCCTGGCTGAGGGGGCTTTTGCGCCCTCTCGTCGATGCAGAGGTGTCAGCCGCCCCCGATGTCTTTGGAAGGTTCAGGCGGCACAGGGTGGAACTCGTTGACGGTGATCTGTTCGGAGAGAAGGCTCAGGGGATCATCGGCTCGGAGCTCGCCTCCGGACATTCCGTGCTGGTGGGAGTCAATACAGTCAAGACGGCGCAGAGGCTGTGGGAGGAGCTCGCAGGCGTCATGGGCGACGAGTCGGTCCTGTTGATCCACGGCAGGTATACGTCGCGCGATAGGCTTGCCAGGGAAGGGTTCATCGCAGAACGCCTCGACGCGAGAAAGGGGAGCGGCTCTCCTGTGGTCGTCGTCGCCACGCAGGTAGTCGAGGTGAGCCTCGACCTTGACTTCGACACCATTGTAACCGAGCCGGCTCCGCTCGAGGCGCTGCTGCAAAGGTTCGGCCGCGTCAACAGAAAAGGAAAGAAAGGCGTCGTTCCCGTAAGGGTGCTCGTACGGTCCGTTGATGACGGCGGCGTATACGAGGCCGGTCTTGTCGAGAAGGCCCTCTCCATCTTGTCGGCCAATGACGACAAGGTGATAGACGAAGCGACGGTCGGTGACTGGATAGACGAAATGTACAGAGGGATCGAGGACAGGTTCACAAGCAAGGCACGGGCAAGCATAAAGGAGTTTCGGGAGTCGGCACTCAGGACCTTGAGGGCCTTTCAGAGCAGCGAGGAGATGAGAGACCTCTTCGACGAGCTGTTCGACGGCACGGAAGTTCTGCCCGCCTGCCTCGTCGACGAATTCCGTCACTTGAGGGAGGTTGCGCCGATTGAGGCGAGAAGTCTGCTTGTACCGGTGAGTGCCGCGCAGGCCCGCCGGCACGCAGACTCCATGGAGTGGAACGGCGAGTGGTTTGTCAGGATAATGGACAGGCCCTATGACGGCGACAGGGGGCTGATGCTGTAACCCATAGTTCCTTGCACTGCTGTCCCATTACCTTTTAAAAAGATTCCCTCAGCGCGATAAATCAAAGTCCCTGATAGACCGGGTACTCGGGCGGCGTCCTGGGCGCGGAGGGACGCCCCCCGCTTGCCGGTGAGAGATTTTTGTGCTATTGCTTACTGAGGGAACCTTTTTGTAAAAAGGTTCCCTCAGACTCCCTCCAAAAACTTTCAACGCGAGTTGGTTTCCCCCTGTTTTGCCTGGCAAAACAGGGGGAAACCAACTCGTATTGAAAGTCTTTGAAGGGGGTCTGGGGGAAACTTTCTACAGAAAGTTTCCCCCAGGGTAATTAATCCATGGCCAAGACGGAAGTCGAGAGGATCCATCCTGAGCGCGAGCCCGAGGCGGCGCCGCTGCCGCCGGCCCAGTACAATCTCTTCACCGGAGAGGCCGAGCTCGTAGCGCTTGTCGTGGACGAGGCGCCGGACGACGAGCTCGTCATAGACGATGGCATCAGGATGGTCAGGACGGACGACTCTTCGAGGCTCGTCCTGTCGGGCTACGGCATCTTCCTCTCGAAGAAGAGCGAGCGCATGGTCGTGAGGAAGGGGAAGGACGTGATCTACCAGTTCCCTTTCTTCAGGCTCTGTGACGTCGTCGTGGCCTCGCGTGGCGTGGGCCTGTCGTCGGACCTCATAGAGGAGCTCTGCCGCAGGGGGATCAACCTCTATTTCCTCTCGGGCGGCAGCAAGCCCTACGCCATGCTCACCTCCCCCATGCTCACCGCCACGGTCGAGGCCAGGAGGTGCCAGTTCGACGCCTTGAACGACGCAAGGGGCGTGGAGTTCTCCAAGGCCGTCGTCTACGGCAAGACGACCAATCAGGAGAGGCTTCTCCGCTACTTCGGCAAGTACATAAAGGACGTCGACCCGGAGAGGTACTCAAGGGTCGCCTCCATCGCCGCGGCGCTCAGGGAGCTCAGGGGCAAGGTCCGGCGGGTGAGGGGGGCGAAGATGGACGAGGTGAGGGATACGCTCATGGGCATGGAGGGCACGGCCGGCAGACTCTACTGGGACGGCGTGAAGGAGGTGCTCGCAAACCGCACGGAGTTCATGGGAAGACGCACGCGGGGGGCCGCGGACCCGGCCAACTCGCTCCTCAACTACGGCTACGGCATCCTCTACTCCGTGGTATGGGGGGCGCTTGTCAACGCCGGGCTCGAGCCCTTCGCCGGCTTCCTCCATGTGGACAGGCCCGGCAAGCCCTCGCTCGTGCTCGACCTCGTCGAGGAGTTCCGCCAGCCCGTCGTCGACAGAACGGTCATCGCCCACATCAACCTGGGCCGCGAGATAACGATGGTCGACGGTCTGCTCGACGGCGAGACGCGAAGCGCCGTGGCCGGGAAGATCCTTGCGCGGCTCGACTCGCAGGAGAAGTACGAGGGCAGGCGCTACCGCATAAGCTCCATAATCCAGATACAGGCCCGCAACCTCGCCTCGTTCCTCCGGGGACGCAGGCCCTACAGGCCTTTCACCTTCCGGTGGTGAGCCATGGAGGAATTTAATCATTTCGTCTTCTACGACATAGAGAAGGACGGCGTGCGTCTCAGGGTCTCGGAGACGTGCAAGGACTACGGCCTTGAGCGTATCCAGTTCAGCGGCTTCATGGGGCGGCTGACGAGAAACATGCGCGAGGAGCTCTTCCTGAAGCTGACCGATGCGGTGAAGGAGGGGGCGGGCAAGATACTGATCCTGCCGGTCTGCGACAAGGACTACCGCAACAGGCTCGAGTTCGCCGTGGAGCCCGAGGACGGTGACGATAGCGCCCGAGGATAGCGAGATTCGTCTTCGCCCTCCCTTTCGGGTGTTGCCGGGGGATGCCGGTGATAGCGCTGAGGGTGAGCGACATAAAGCAGTACGCCTATTGTCCGAGGGTCGTCTACTTCCACTACGTCAGGCCCGTGGGCGCGAAGAGCACCTTCAAGATGGAGTACGGCAAGCGCGAGGAGGCGAGGGTGGAGCGGCTCGAGACGCGGCGGGGGCTTGCCAGGTACGGCCTGGACGGAGGCAAGAGGTCTTTCCACGTGGCCCTCAGCTCATCGCGGCTGGGGCTTTCGGGGAGGGTGGACATGCTCGTGGAGACGGACGAGGCGTGCTTTCCCGTGGACTTCAAATTCACCCGCGGCCGTCCCGCCAGGAACCACGTATACCAGGTCGCAGGCTACGGCCTTCTCCTCGAAGACATCTATGGAAAGGAGGCGCCGCGTGGCTTCGTCTACCTCATCCCCTCCGATGAGGCGGTGGCATTTGAGTTGCATGGTTCCCTCAAGGATGATATAATGGCGATGCTCGCAGAGATGCGTCTCATGATCGCCGAAGAGTCGATGCCCCCTCCGGCGGACAACCGCAACAAGTGCGTGGACTGCGAGTACAGGAATTTTTGCCGCGACGTCTTTTAATCGTTTTCGCAAACCTGCGGGGTTTTATGACAGTCGGCGTGTTTGCGCGTAAAAACGGAGTCATGTCCTTGCAAGGTCTTGTTTTTCGGGTGTTTTCGGAGCTGTCACACACCCTTTCCCTATGAAGAGGGAACTGAAACCCCCCGCCAGGTCGAGCACCGCTATCGCCCCGGAGAGTCACACACCCTTTCCCTATGAAGAGGGAACTGAAACGAAGCTCTTATCGCCGTGATTGGGATCAGGTCGAACGTCACACACCCTTTCCCTATGAAGAGGGAACTGAAACCGGTGAAACCACTCCACGGCGGTGAAGCGTTCGTCCCGTCACACACCCTTTCCCTATGAAGAGGGAACTGAAACCTTTCAGTACTTCAGGAACAGACGGACCGTTACGAGTCACACACCCTTTCCCTATGAAGAGGGAACTGAAACGGAAAAGTACGAATTCAAGGTTCCTGAAGGGACGCCGTCACACACCCTTTCCCTATGAAGAGGGAACTGAAACTCAACACCAACCCGCGGTAGAAGTACGCCGGACGGAGGTCACACACCCTTTCCCTATGAAGAGGGAACTGAAACAGGAACGTCAGGCCGTTCTGGATACGCTCACCGTAGTCACACACCCTTTCCCTATGAAGAGGGAACTGAAACCCATGAGCTTGCGGGGCTCGACCGCTTCCGCCTCCAGGTCACACACCCTTTCCCTATGAAGAGGGAACTGAAACAACCTTCACGCGACACTAACCATCTCCGATCATGGGTCACACACCCTTTCCCTATGAAGAGGGAACTGAAACGAGCCGTTTTCCGTCCTCAAAATGCGTTTCGCAGTTGTCACACACCCTTTCCCTATGAAGAGGGAACTGAAACGCCTCCTTTTCTTAGTCCCCGCACCGCCTTTTCCCCGAGTCACACACCCTTTCCCTATGAAGAGGGAACTGAAACAGAGCTTGAAACTCTCGGCCTTGACGCCCGTGTAGGGTCACACACCCTTTCCCTATGAAGAGGGAACTGAAACCGATGCGGTCTTGGCCGCTTCGGACCTTTTCCCAAGTCACACACCCTTTCCCTATGAAGAGGGAACTGAAACTTAAAAAATCCCTTGACAAGCTTCCGCCTTCTTGCTGTCACACACCCTTTCCCTATGAAGAGGGAACTGAAACTCACACCGGGGGGCGTCCCGCGAGGTGATACCGGCAGCGTCACACACCCTTTCCCTATGAAGAGGGAACTGAAACTTTGTGCTTATGAGCTTCCCAAGCAGGAAGCTGCACAACTGTCACACACCCTTTCCCTATGAAGAGGGAACTGAAACGGCTGTCTGCGCCTCGCCGCCATGACCCTCATGGCCGCGTCACACACCCTTTCCCTATGAAGAGGGAACTGAAACCGCGCAGGCAAGCAGGGCCTGGCGGCGGGCCTGGCGTCACACACCCTTTCCCTATGAAGAGGGAACTGAAACTCCAGATTACCGAATGCGGTATCTGCTGATACGCGTCACACACCCTTTCCCTATGAAGAGGGAACTGAAACGGATGAACCACGTGGAGTACAACGGCCCCCAGTACGGTCACACACCCTTTCCCTATGAAGAGGGAACTGAAACTCGCCGGATCACCGAGGCCCCGGTAAAGGGCTTCCTCGTCACACACCCTTTCCCTATGAAGAGGGAACTGAAACAGACGCAGCGTGTAGTGCCTGTCGAGCGCCCCGGGTCACACACCCTTTCCCTATGAAGAGGGAACTGAAACAGGTCGTACCAGACGATCTCGATGGGTTTTCCCTCGTCACACACCCTTTCCCTATGAAGAGGGAACTGAAACAATCAATAATATTGTCTTTCCTGTGACCTTGCACGGTCACACACCCTTTCCCTATGAAGAGGGAACTGAAACGCTTGAATTCCGTGAGATTCGAAGGGTCCGGCCCGGTCACACACCCTTTCCCTATGAAGAGGGAACTGAAACCCACAAGTCGGCTGAGGGCGTCGGGGGGAAGAAGAGTCACACACCCTTTCCCTATGAAGAGGGAACTGAAACGACCCTGATTACGGCCGGTTCGCCGTTCTCGTCCCACGTCACACACCCTTTCCCTATGAAGAGGGAACTGAAACTCTGTGGGTGTCAGACGGGGTAGTGACGGGTAAGGGAGGTCACACACCCTTTCCCTATGAAGAGGGAACTGAAACGCAAGCACCCGTGCACGGGACGAGGGGGCGGATTTGTCACACACCCTTTCCCTATGAAGAGGGAACTGAAACGAAATAACAGGCGGTGGAGTAGTCCACGGCTCCGCCGTCACACACCCTTTCCCTATGAAGAGGGAACTGAAACCCGACCTCGTTCGCGTAGCCCTTGGGGCTGATGTCGTCACACACCCTTTCCCTATGAAGAGGGAACTGAAACTGATTGTGAGGTACCGAAGCAAGAAGTTCGTCGACGTCACACACCCTTTCCCTATGAAGAGGGAACTGAAACATAGTGTCGGGCTCAAGCCCAAGAAGCACACAGGTGTCACACACCCTTTCCCTATGAAGAGGGAACTGAAACTGTTTGAGAGCTACAGCTTTGGCTACACATATACTGTCACACACCCTTTCCCTATGAAGAGGGAACTGAAACGCACAAACAGCGGCGTAAACCTCCGACCCGACCCCCAGTCACACACCCTTTCCCTATGAAGAGGGAACTGAAACCATAAGAACCGTCCGGCATTTCCTCTAAATCAATAATGTCACACACCCTTTCCCTATGAAGAGGGAACTGAAACACTGTATTTTTCCTCTGCCGTGGAGCACTCGCCGAGCCGTCACACACCCTTTCCCTATGAAGAGGGAACTGAAACTGGGCAAGAAGACAGGGCGGATAACGAAGAAGGTCGAGTCACACACCCTTTCCCTATGAAGAGGGAACTGAAACCGAAGAAGGTGCGCGCCACCTGGGAGGAAGGGTGTCGTCACACACCCTTTCCCTATGAAGAGGGAACTGAAACGGTACATCACTGTCTCCCCCAGGGGGGAGTAATAGTCACACACCCTTTCCCTATGAAGAGGGAACTGAAACGAGACATCACTGAAGTCCTTAAATTTGCTGTAGAGTCACACACCCTTTCCCTATGAAGAGGGAACTGAAACGTCCAATAGTTGTCCTCTTCGGACGTCGCGCGAACGTCACACACCCCTTCCCTATGAAGAGGGAATTCTGGTCGGGACGGTAACGGGCTCGGCGGTGATCGCAGGGGCCTCGATGACCGCGCCGCAGTCACGGCCATGGTCGGCGACAGAAGGGAGGCGAGCTGACAGGCGGCAATGTATTTGCCGATGAGATTCGGCGCGGTCCCGGAACTCGAGCTCCGGGACCGCGCTACAGGCGGCAGCGCGACCGCGACGGACAGAACGGCAAGCCGCGCCATGGGGCGAAGGCTGGATCCCCGAGCAGGGCCGGCCTCAGGAGCCGGCGGCGGCACACCGAGGCGGGGAGGAACCGAGCGGCGCTATGCGGCGGGCGAGTCACGTCTCCGCGCGCACCCGAAGACCGGCCGTAAGCAGGTCTGCGGCCAGTCCGGTAAGCGCAAATGAAAAAGGGGTTGCGGCACTTGCCGCAACCCCTCGCTTTAACTGGCGCGCCTGGAGGGATTCGAACCCCCGACCTGCGGATTCGTAGTCCGACGCTCTATCCAGCTGAGCTACAGGCGCAAAGTCTTGGGAAGCCCTGATTTATTGCACTGAGGGAGCCGGGGGGCTGTGACCCTCTTACAGACAGGTGCCCTCAGTACAATAAATCAGAGTTCCCCTTAAGCAGAGTCTCCCTTGATTTCAATCTCTTCGCTACCCCCCCTCTCTCTTCGCTGCCCTCTCTCTTCGCTGCCCCCGGTGACCGTGTGGAGCGACATTGCAAGTTGACCTCTCCACCATATCGCCCGCAACCCATCCGGCACCGCCCCGAACTCTCCCGGTTTCAGCCGGTTCCCCGGACAGGCTCCATCCCACCGGCCCACCGGCCTGAACGGCGCCCTCCGCTGCCGCCCCGCCTGAAACCACCGGGCGCAGTGGCGGAGAGGGAGGGATTCGAACCCTCGGTAGAGTGTTACCCCTACAACTGCTTAGCAGGCAGCTGCCTTCAACCGCTCGGCCACCTCTCCGACGATTATTTACCCTGGGGGAAACTTTCTACAGAAAGTTTCCCCCAGACCCCCTTCAAAGACTTTCAATTCCCTGCGGTTCCTCCCAGTTTGGCTTGCAAAACCGGGAGGAGCCGCAGGGCGTTAAAAGTCTTTGGAGGGAGTCTGAGGGAACCGTGGGGCTGTGACCCGTGGGTCTATGACCCTTTACAAAAAGGCTCCCTCAGTGTAATTAATCAGAGCTTCCTTGTCTATTAACATGAATCAGGGGTCTTAATCAAGACCGGTTTTGGGTGGTGGAGAAAAAACTTGCAATTCCGGGGCCGAGGGACTATAAGGGACTATAAAGGGTTCATCGACGGCGGGGCCGTCTTGAGAAAGGGATGCTTACCCATGGGGGAACAGGTAAAGATATGTCCGGGCTGCGGCGGCGAGTTCTATCCCCACGTGGATATGTGCGACTCGTGCGAGGTGAGGCTCGTCTTTCCCGAAGAGCTCGGGGAACTGGAGCGGCAAGAGGCGGCCGTCCATGAGGCCGAAGGAAAACTCGTCTGCATAGAGGAAGGCGCCATCGGGCGCGTCTCGGAGCTTGCAAAGGTGCTCGACGAGGCGGGCATCGAGGCCCACGTCGTCAAGGGCGGCGGCAAGTGCGCCGGGGACGGCGGCTTCGGCCTGCTCGTCCACCAATCTCACATGGAGAAGGCGACGGAGGTGCTCGAGAAGTACTGGCTGACCATCCATCCCGAGCTCGCCGAGACGAAAAAGCGCATGGAGTCGGGTCTGTGCCCGGCCTGCGGCGCAAAGGTCGGGGGCTCGGCCGCGGAGTGTCCCGACTGCGGGCTCTTTCTCGGCGGCCCGGACGGCGACACGCCCGGAAGGCCATGACATTCTTCGCCGAGATGGAAGACGGCGAGCTCGTCGAGCTCCTTTTCACCGAAGAGGACAGGCTCCCGCGCGACGCCGTCGACGAGTTCGTAAGGCGCGCCCCCTCGATGGCGCCCGCCCTCGCCGCAATCGTCACCGAGCGCGACAACTGGCTCGCCGACAGGCCCGAGTGGTGGGCCGTCGTCCACGGAGTCTACATCCTCGGCGCGTTGCGCCGGCCCGAGGCGGCGCTGCCGCTGGCCAGGGCCCTGAGGCTCTCCGTGGCCTTCGACTGCGACTGGGTGTACGAGGAGCTTCCGAGCATCTTCGGCGCCCTCGGTCCCTGCGCTCTGCCCTACGTGCGCGCCATAGCCGAGGACGTGACATCCGACTGGCACACGCGCTCGGTGGCGCTCGAGGCTGCGGCGGCCTCGGCCATGGCCGACCCCGCACAGCTCGAAAAGGTCTTCGAGCTCTGCGCCTCCATCCTGAGCGACGGCGACGCCGACCTCTACCTGCGCCAGACGGCGGGCCACATACTGCTCGACTTCCGGTGCGTGGGCTACGAGAACGAGCTCATGGCCTTCGCCGAAGAGGAAGCCGGGCGGCTGAGGGAAGACGACGAGTACGCCTTCGCCTTCCTTCCCGCCGAGGTGGACGACGAGCTTGCGAGGCCGGAGCCGGACCTCTACATCTACACCCGTGACTGGCTCGAGTTCTACGACGCCGAGAAGCTGGCCGAGCGGAGGGCCCGCTGGCGCGTCGAGGAGCAGCGCCGCAACGCGCCGGCCGCCGCCGTGCCCGACTTCATGGCCGACGACCTCGATGAGCCGGTGCGCGAAGGCCCGGCGGGCCGCAACGCCCCCTGTCCCTGCGGCAGCGGACTGAGATACCGCGAGTGCTGCTCGGGGAAAAAGACCATCCATTGACCGTCGGTCCCGCTCCGTTCTTTTCGCTCTCCCGGCCGCGCCGCCCTTGCGCGGCCTTACCGCGGGCCTTCGAGGAACCGGCCTTGCCGGCCCGGTAAGAGTCCCGGAGGGAAGGCGCGCGCCCCTTCACCCGGAGAGCTTCTCCATCGACAATCCCAGCCTCCTTGAAAGCCCTTTTCAATTCTGGTAAGATTGATGTATGGCGGAAGAAAAAGGCATAGTCATAGAGACGGGCGAGGACTTCGCCATCATAAAGGCGCGCCGCGACAAGGCCTGCGAGGGGTGTTCGCAGAAGAGCAGCTGCCGTCCCGGCGAGGGCGACGACATGCTCATAGAGGCGGACAATCCGGTCAACGCCAGGGTCGGCGACGAGGTGGTCTTCGCCGTGAGCACGTCCGCGTCACTCAAGGCCGGCGCCCTCCTCTATCTCTTTCCCCTGGCAAGCTTCATCGTCGGCGTGCTCGTGGGGGACCGTCTCGGTTCGACCTTCGGCTTCGGCGCCGAGCGTGACGCCGCCTCGGCCGTCTTCGGTCTCGTCTTCCTCGCCGCTGCCTTCCTGGTCGTGAGGATTACGACCCGTTCGGCCTCGCGGGCCCGGTCCTACAGACCGACTATCATAAGGGTCGTACACCATTGCCCGTAAAGACAGTCTGCACCAACCGCAAGGCCTTTCACGACTACTTCATCGAGGAGCGCTTCGAGGCCGGTCTGAGCCTTGAGGGCTGCGAAGTGAAGTCGCTTCGCGCCGGCAGGGCGAACCTCAAGGACAGTTACGCCCGCATCAGGGACGGGGAGGTCTTTCTGGTGGGGGCGCACATAAGTCCCTACGAGCAGGCCGACTCATTTGCCAGACCCGATCCCACCCGCACGCGAAAGCTGCTGCTCCACAGAAGGGAGATAAAGCGACTCATCGGCAAGACCAGGGAGCGGGGCTACACGCTCATCCCCACCAGGATATACTTCAAGGACGGCAAGGCGAAGGTCGAGATCGCTCTTGCAAAGGGCAGGAAGCTCTACGACAAGCGCGAAGCCATAAGGCGCAAGACCATGGAGCGTGAGGCGGCAAGGGATATCAAGGACTCGCGCGCCAGGCGGCGCTGAGGCACGGGGGTCCCTCTATCGCGCCCGTCCCCTTCCTGTAAATCCTATGAGGAGCATGCCCGCGAGAAAGCCGCCGATGTGGGCGAACCAGGCTATGTTGCCGCCGGCCATGGAGTTCAATACCTGAAAGACGAACCATATGCCGAGGAATACCAGCGCCGGAACCCTCACCACCTGGACGAAGAAGAAGAAAAACAGCAGCGTGAGGATCCTCGCCCTCGGAAAGACGAGGAAGTAGGCGCCGAGCACGCCGGCGACGGCGCCGCTCGCGCCCACCATGGGCATGGACGACGACGGCTCGGCCATGATGTGGGCGAGGCTCGCCACGGCTCCGGTAAAGAGATAGAATAGCAGAAACCTGAGGTGTCCGAGCCTGTCCTCGATGTTGTCGCCGAAGATCCACAGATAGAGCATGTTGCCGGCCATGTGGAAGAAGCCTCCGTGTACGAACATGGCGGTGAGCAGCGTAAAGGGCGGCGGCAGGATCCCCCAGGGGTAGATGTCGGTGAAGTGCGTTATCTCGTAAGGTATGACGGCGGTCCTGTAGATGAAGACCTCCTGCGCGCCGGGCGTCAGCGTCGACTGAAAGAGGAAGACGGCGGCGTTGATGGCGATGATGAGCACCGTTACGATGGGAAAGCTTCCCGTGGGGTTTTCGTCCTTGAGAGGTATCATAGACCTCGATTTTCCTACCGAATCGCACCGCCGGTCAACCTTTTATTTCGCGGCCGTGAATATCCGCCCGCCGGGCGGCCGGGGGCCGTATGGCGCGCCGTGGACGAGTTGACGGGCGTTGAGGGGTGACGATGGCGGCCGTGCGCACCGGGACAGCCAGCCTGCCGCTTCACGGCGGCCGCGCTCCGCGCTGGCTCTTCGAGCGGATGACGCGCCTTGCGCGCCAGGTCGTAATCGCCGTCGTCGACGACGGGGGGCCGCGGGAGCTTGTGCGCCGTCTCTCCGATCCCTTCTGGTTCCAGGCCCTCGGATGCGCCGTTGGTTTCGACTGGCACTCGAGCGGCGTGACGACGACGCTTTGCGCCGCGCTCAAGGAGGCGCTGCGCGGCATGGAGCGCGACGTGGGGATCTTCGCGGCCGGCGGCAAGGGCAGGACCTCGCGCCGGACGCCGGCGGAGATATGCGACAAGGGCGAGGCCGTTTCGGCGCCGGTGGAAAGACTCGTCTACGCAAGCCGCATGTCGGCAAAGGTGGACAGCTCGGCCCTCCAGGACGGCTACTCCATATACCACCACAGCTTCTTCTTCACCGCCGACGGTTCATGGGTGGTGGTGCAGCAGGGGATGAACGAAGGGAGCGGCTTGGCGAGACGCTACCACTGGGTGGGCGGGACCGACGGCCCGGCGGGGGAGCGCGGCTTCGTCTGCGAGCCCCACAGCGGCGTCTGCTGCGACGTCAGGGGAACGGCTCTCAACATGGTGGCGGCGGCGAGCGGGGAGGCGAGAGCCTGCTGCGCCGAACTGTCCCGTCAACACCCCGATACCCTGGTGCGCGAGCTCGAAAAGGCGGTGCACCTTGAGATGCCCTCGCGCCACGCCGTGACAAGGGCCGACATCAACCCCCGCAGGCTCCACAAGATATTCCTCTCCACCTACGAGAGCGGCCCCGCCGATTTCGAGGCGCTGCTGGCCATGCCGGGCGTGGGGGCGAAGACCGTGAGAGCGCTCAGCCTTCTGGCCGAGCTCCTCTACGGCGCCAGAGCCTCGACCGATGATCCGGCGCGCTTCAGCTTCGCCCACGGCGGCAAGGACGGACATCCATACCCCGTGGACCGGCGGCTCTACGATTCGACCATAGAGTACCTCACCGATGCGCTCGAAAGGGCGCGGATAGGGCGCAGCGACAAGATCGACGCCCTCAAGCGGCTCGCCCGCATGGAAAGGGGAACGAGGCGCCGCTGAGCCCCATGCCGGCGCACAAGCGCTTTTCCTTTGCAAGGTGTAAATTTTGTAAGTAAAATATAAGGAAGCTCTGATTAATTGCCCTGAGGGAACCTTTTTGTAAAAGGGTCACAGACCCCCGGTTCCCTCAGACTCCCTCCAAAAACTTTTAACGCCCTGCGGATCACCCCGATTTTGCTTCAAGCAAAATCGGGGTGATCCGCAGGGAATTAAAAGTCTTTGAAGGGGGTCTGGGGGAAACTTTCTACAGAAAGTTTCCCCCAGTGCAATAAAGCAGAATTTCCATAAGGGGAGCTCTGAATATCGGGGAGGTTGTCTATGGATGACGTTTCCAGGAAGACAGAGGCGTTGCTCGACGAGCTCGACGCTCTCAAGGGCGGCATCTCCGAGCTCGAGCAGCGTTTTGAGAAGACGCGGGTCTTTGCCAGAAGCGCCGTCAACGACTTCAACAACATTGTCACGTCGTTGCTCGGCAACATCGCCCTTGTCCTCATGTCGGGCGAGCTTGACGACGAGGTGGTGAAGCGGCTGAAGGCAGCGGAGCGGGCGGCCCTGAAGGCGAAGAACCTGACCCGCCAGATGCTCGCCTTTTTCAACGGCGACAGGCCGGCCATGCACCCCGTTCAAGTCGCGGCCCTTGTGGAGGGGGCCGTCAGCTCGGCGCTCATTGATTCGCAGGCAAGCTGCAGGCGTTACGTGCCCGAGGACCTGCCTTGCGTATACGTCGACGAGTCGCTGATGACGAGCGTGCTCTACGAGCTGGTGACCAGCGCCGGTGAAGGGGGGGACGGCCGCCGGTCGATCATGGTATCGGCCGACGAGCTGATGCTCTCCGAGGGCAACTCGCTCGGACTGGAGCAGGGACGCTACGTGAGGATAGGCGTAAGGGACGACGGACCGGGCATCCCTCCCGAAATGCTCGACAGGGTCTTCGATCCCGATTATCTCTCACCGTCGGGCAGGCACGGGCTCGGTCTCTTTACGGCCCTTCACATAGTAAAGAGCCACGGCGGTACGATGAGGCTCGAGTCCAGGGTCGGCCAGGGCACGACGGCCTTCGTCTATCTCCCGGTTTCGGAGGAGAAGGAGGAGGGCCGGGCCGCTTCCGCGCCGCTTGTCACGGACGGCAAGATACTCGTCATGGAGGACGAGGAGGCGGTGTGCACGCTCCTCGACGAGATGCTCTCGCCCTTCGGACACGACGTGGTGTTTGCAAGAAACGGAGACGAGGCCCTGCGGCGTTACGACGAGGCGCTCAGGCGCAACGAGCCTTTCGACGCCGTGCTCATGGACCTTACCATTGTGGGAGGCATGGACGGAAGGGAGGCGATAAAGAGGCTGCGCGAGATGGACCCCAACGTGAAGGCCATCGTCTCGAGCGGCCAGATAGACGATCCGATCATGAGCGACTACAAGAAGCACGGCTTCTGCTATGCCCTGGCAAAGCCCTATACGGTCGCCGAACTGAGAAACGCCCTCCACAACGTGCTCGGAGGCGGCGCGGGCGCCTGACACAGAGCGCGCCGGTCCATACGCTCGGCCGGCGCCTTTTCACGCTTCCCCGGAAAAAGGCGGCGGGTGTGGGTCACACCCGCCGCCTTTCGCATCAGTCACCGTCAAGCAGAGACCGTCGAAGTAAAGCGGTCCTTCTACTTCTTGGCCTTTGCGGAGGTATCCTTCGCCGCCGTCTTCTTTTTCGTGGAGGCTGACTTGGCCCTGGGGCCGCACTTGGAAGCGGGTTTGGCGGCGCACTTCTCTTCGGCCGTCACCAGTTTCTTCAGCGCCCTGATGTGCTCGCGCTTGCCCTTTGCGATCTCCCTGAGCGCGGCCTTGGTCTCCTTCATGGCCGCAGCCTTGGTGGTCTCCACGAGCTTGGCCAGGAGCGCCTCTTCACGCCTGACTATGCCTTTTAGTGCCGTAGCCGTCTTTGCCATAGTCGCCTCCTTGAAAAAGGGTATTTATCTAAAAATAGCAGAAAAATTCCGGCTGATCAATCCGATCGGGCTTTGTCAAGTCTTTTTTTACGGCGGGGAGAGGCCCTTTGCGCGATGCCGGAGCGGCTCGCAAGGAGCCGTGAAGCCGCTCTAAAAGCGGTTTCGCGGCTGTAGAACCCGTTTCGGAGAGGGGAGGCGGCCGGAGGGATAAGGCCGGCAGCCGCTTTGCGCACCGACGACGTTTCGTCGTCCAACAAGACTTCCTGTTTTTTCTTTGCCTACTTTCTTTTTTTCAAAAAAGAAAGTAGGTCAGAAGGATTTCCAGCTCGGGAGGGCGTTCAAGGAGAGGGGGTCGCGCCTGCCGTTCTTTAGCATGTGGTAGGCGGCCGCCGCGACCATGGCGGCGTTGTCGCTGCACAGGCGCGGCGGCGGGATGAAGAGCCTAACCCGGCCGGAGGCGGCGCGCTCGGCGAGTCTTGCGCGGAGTCTGGAGTTGCAGGCCACGCCGCCGGCGACGATGAGCGTGTCCGAGCCTGTGGCGCCGAGGGCCCGGAAGGCCTTTTCCACGAGCACGTCAACGACGGCCTCCTGGAAGCTCGCCGCTATGTCGGCCGTCTCTGAGGGGGCGGGCGGGCGTCCCAGCCCACTTATGTGGTTTAGCACCGCCGTCTTTATGCCGCTGAAGCTGAAGTCGAGGTTTTTCTTGTCCTCCAGCATGGGACGTTTGAAGGGCACGGCGGAGGCGTCTCCCCCGCCGGCCGCCCTGTCTATGGCCGCTCCGCCGGGGAAGCCGAGTCCCAGGAGCTTTGCCGCCTTGTCGAAGGCCTCGCCCGCCGCGTCGTCGCGCGTCTGACCGAGCACCCGGTAGTCGCAGTGGGATGTGTACTCGAGAAGTGTCGTGTGTCCCCCGGAGACTATGAGGGCGACGAGCGGAAAGCAGGGGGCCTGGCCGCCTTCGCCGCCGTCGATGAAGGCCGCCATGGAGTGGGCCTCTATATGGTTCACGCCCACAAAGGGCTTGCCGGACACATAGGCTATGGCCTTGGCGAAGGACAGCCCCACCAATATGGAGCCCACGAGCCCGGGGCCGCGGGTGACGCCGATGGCGTCGATCTCTTCGAGCGAAAGCCCGGCCCTCGAGAGCGCCTCTTCGACTACGGGTATCACCGTTTCTATGTGGCGGCGCGAGGCGAGCTCTGGCACCACGCCGCCGTACCTGCCGTGTATGTCGTCCTGCGAGGAGACGACCGAGGAGAGCAGGCGCGCGCCGTCCTCGACCACCGCGGCGGCCGTGTCGTCGCACGATGATTCTATGCCGAGTACGAGCAACGAGTTTCCTCCTTGCGTCAAGCCGCACCTGCCGCTATTTCCTTCACTGCGGCTATGAGCGCGTCTATGTGGTCTTCGGTGGTGAAGCAGCCGGGGCTTGCGCGCACCGCCCCCCGGGGCATGGTGCCGGCCAGGCTGTGGGCGTCGGGTGCGCAGTGCAGGCCGCAGCGGACCATTATGGAGAAGTCGCCGTCGAGCCGCATACCCACCTGCTGGGGGTCGAGCCCCCCGATGTTGAACGATACGAGCGGGACCCTCTTTTCCGGCTCCCGTGGGCCGAGCACCGTCACTCCCTTGATGGAGGCGAGCCCTTCGAGAAGGCGCGCCGTGAGCTCGATCTCGCGCTCTCTCAGGGCGGCGACGGTCCTTTCGGCCAGGAAGTCGATGGCCGCGCCGAGCCCCGCTATGCCTGGGGTATTGAGCGTTCCCGCCTCCAGTCTCTCCGGCGTCTCGGCGTCCCGGTCCGCCGAGCCGGTGCCGCCGTGGAGAAGAGGCGCAGGCTCCACGCCTTCGCGCAGGTAGAGAAGGCCCGTGCCCTGGGGACCGAGAAGCGACTTGTGGCCCGTTGCGGCGAGGACGTCAATGGCCATGGACTCGGCGTCCACGGGCAGGGCGCCCGCCGTCTGGGCGCAGTCGGCCATGAAGAGCACGCCGCGGCTGCGGCACAGCCCGCCGACCTCGGCGATGGGCTGGATGGCGCCGAGGACGTTTGACGCATGGGTCATGACCACCATGCGTGTTGCCGGTCTCAGGGCCTTCCTTACATCGTCGGGGCCGACCGTATGGCCCTTCGCCGGGCGCAGTCTCGTCACCTCCGCCCCGGCCGCTTCGAGGGCCCGCAGGGTGGCGGCCACGCTGTCGTGCTCGAAGGCCGTGGTCACCACGTGGTCGCCGGCGCGGACAAGGCCCTTGAGCGCGAGGTTTATGGATTCGGTGGCGTTCTTGGTGAAGACGATGCGCGACGAGTCGTCCACGCCGAGCAGCGCGGCCGCCTTTTCGCGCACCGCGAAGACGAGGCGGGCGGCCTCCAGGGCCATGCGGTGGGAGCTTCTGCCGGGGCTTCCGCCCACCTCGGCAACCACGCGCCCCATGGCCCCGGCCACACCGGGCGGCTTGGGAAAGCTCGTTGCGGCGTTGTCGAGATAGATCATCCCGACATTTTAGCAGAATCTTACTTTCTTTTTGGGAAAAAAGAAAGTAAGCAAAGAAAAACCGTTGAATCTTGACGGGTGTCGTGTCGGCGTCGGGACTCCATGCGGCCCTCGTCCTTCTCTCCCGCCGGGTCCCGTTTTTTGGGGGTCAATTCTTTATCGCCGACGAGTCAGGCGTTTTTCTGGCATAAGTCTTTTGTGGCCCGATTAGTACGGCCCTCGGCTGTCGGGCCGCAAAGGCGTAAAAAGATCCCGCCTGGCGCGGCCCGACAGCCAAGGGCCGTTTCCCCAGTTAGGGCTTCCTCAAGGCTCCCTCAAGTGGCGTTCGATGCGCATGTGGATGAGCATGTCGTGGAAGGACGGTGAGTTCATGGGGTCTTTCTCGAAGAAGAAGAGGTGGGAGGCGCAAGGGCAGCGGCCCGGGCCGAAGCCCGGGACCGGCCTGTCGGAGAGGGCGCGGAGGCCGCGGGCGAGCATGCAGGCCATGGAGTCTTCGGGCGTGCGCACGGCAAGGGCGGCGCGAAGCGTCGAGACTGCGCGGAGGTGGTCGAAGGGGCTTCGCAGGCGTTTTCTCAGGGGCCGGAGCCCACGGACCGCCGCGTCGAGTCCCGCCGGGGCCGCCCCGGCGTATACGTAAAATCCCTTCGAGAGCCGTAGCGGGGCGAGGCCGCCGGGCTCGACCGTAGTTTCCCTTTCGACCCGCGCCACCGCGAGGTATGCGCCGCTGTCCACGTTTTCGCGCTCCACGACGGACCATGCGACGGGAAGGCGCCTGGTCTCGGCCTCGAGGGTCAGGTCCGCGCCGTAGCTCACGGCGCAGGCGACGACATCGACCTTTGTGCGCGCCCTGCAGAGGGCGGCTGCGAAGGCCGGGTCCGTGTGGTAGTCGGGGAGGAAGCACTCGAGGCCGGGGCTGCCGACGATGAAGAGCACGGCCGCGTCGAGGCCGTCGCGGGCAAGCGCCGCGAGCTCCTCGACGTGGCGCGCCCCACGCTCGGTGACGGCGTCGGGAAAGAGGGCGGCCCGGCGGCCGAAGAGCGTGCAGGACTTGACCTCCACCACCGTGCGCCGTCCCCGCCGCTCGACGAGGAGGTCGAAGCGGCTGCGGCCGAAGCGGACCTCGCGCTCCAGGATCCTTGCGCCCTCGAAGCCCGGCACGAGCCCTTCCGCGATGAGGTGGGCGGCGGCGTCGTTTGTCCTGTGGGTGTGGAGCATGACGGGCGTACCGTCCCTTTCGACGGCCACGGCCGTGAAGGGGTGGCGCTTGCCGGGGCTCTCCTCGAGCAAGAGGGCGGCGCCGGGGTGGAGGAGTTCGCTCAGGCGTCCGGGGTTGGGCAGATAGGCCGAACTTCGCCGTCCCCCGACCTCGCACACCACAACGAAGCGGTTGGGCCTTTCGATGAAGCGGCCCCGCCTGAGCGCCCCGAAGAGGCGCACTAAGGCAGGCTCCTTCGCCGTCCGGCGAGATGGGCGTAGGGCGGCGCGGTGGAGAGCCGCTCGTCGCCGACGGCCTTGCCCACGGCGAAGAGGTAGACGCACTGGAGCGAGTCGTCGTCGATGCCGAGCAGTTCGCGGACGAGGTCGTCGAAGAAACAGCCTATGCCCGTGCCCGAGAGGCCGCGGGCCGTGGCCTGGAGGTAGAGGACCTGGCCGGTGAGGCCCGCCTCCCAGTGGAGTCTCCTGTAGGCGTGGGCGTCGGCCTCGACGGCGCCGGACAGGTCCGTGACCATGGCGAGCGAGAAGGCGCCGTCGGCCGCTATGGCCTGGCCGCAGGCGCAGAGGGCGGCCAGGCGCGAAAGATCACCGCGGCGCAGAAGACGCAGCTCCAGGTCCTGCGGCGCGCCTTCCACGGCGCGCCAGAGAAAGCGCGGGTCCGTGGCGCCGCGCAGCCTCCCGCCCTCGCCGCTTCGCACCAGCACGTACAGCCCCTTTTCAAGCCCCTCCACACGGTGGACGAAGATGAAGAGATCCGAGGGCCGGACCGGTATGGAGAGCTCGTAGGGGAGGCGTCCGGCGGCGGGCATGAGGGATTCGAGGATGGCGAAGAAGTCGCCGCTCGTCATGGCCGTGCGGCCGTCGTAGTCTCTGCCGCTGCGGCGCCGCCGTATGACCGAGGCCGCCGGAAGGTCGGGTGAGGGCTGGGGCACCCCGCCGCGCCAGGGAAGCGGCGGCGGGGCCGGCCCGCTTCGCCTCTTTTCGGTTATCCGCGCCGCCTCGTAGACGACCGACCAGTCGTCGTGCTCGGCGCTGAGCCGGTTGGGCGCGCCCATGAGCTCGGAGCCCGCCGGCACGGCGGCGAGAGGGTCCCGGGGGAGAGAGCCGGCGGCTTCCCCGTGCGGGCCTTCCACGAGGAGGGCCATCACCGGGTCCTCGTCTTCGAAAGGAGCGAAGGCGGTCCTGTCGAGTCCCGTGAGCGCGCGGAGCTCGTTGTCCGTCGGTTCCGTCATGTACCGCACGCGCAGGCCGAAGAGGCCGGCGGCGACGGAGACGGCCGCAGCGGCGTGGCCTGCGTCGAGGAGGCAGTAGCGAAAGGCCCTCTCACCGTACTTCCAGCATTCGCGCCACCAGATCGACGTGAGGACCACCACGAAGGCGCCCGCCCCGTCCCCCGCCTCCGCGCCCGGTCCCAGGGCCCTCACCTCGAGGACGTGATCGAAGGGCTCGTAGTGGCAGAGCCGTCCAGGCTCGCCGTCCAGCGGCGGCAGCAGCAGGTACGCCTCCACGGGATGGAGGTTGCCGCTGGACGGGTTCATGCGAAGCGCCCAGCGCGTCCCTCCGTAACCCTTCCAGGCCGACAGTCCCAGCGAGAGCTCGACAACGGCGGCCGCGTGGTCGATTGTGAGAGACTCCGGCCCGCGCTCCTCTCTTTTGCAGAGCGCCCCGGAGCCGGCGGCGGGGTCGCGGGCGAGCAGGGGAAGCTCGATGCGCGGCGCCTCGGCGTAGACCCGCCGCGGATCGGGTTCGCTGCGCCAGTCCAGTCCGCCGGGACCGACGGCGTAACGGCCGGGACGGTGCTTCGTCCGCTCGTGGTAGTCGCTGATCCCCGATATCTCCACGCCATGCTCCGCATCCCTGCTGAGGGAACCTTTTTGTAAAGGGTCACAGACCCACGGTTCCCTCAGACTCCCTCCAAAAACTTTTAACGCCCTGCGGATCATCCCGATTTTGCAAGCAAAATCGGGATGATCCGCAGGGAATTAAAAGTCTTTGAAGGGGGTATTGACCGCGCCCGCCGCCTGGGGGCGGCAGCCGGGAGGTTCGGGCCGCAAAGGCGTAAAGATCCCGCCTGGCGCAGGCCGAACCTCCCGGCTGCCGCCGAGGACCCGAGTAACATACGAGAGGGCGGGGGGAAGACGCGGGCCTGCGGCCCTTCTACAGAAAGTTTCCCCCCGGGTAGTCAACCCCAGTCTTCGTCGCGCAGCAAGAGTCGTTTTACCGGCTCTCCGCCGATGAAGTGTTTGTCAACGATCTCCTCCACGTCGGCGGGGGTGATGTTGCAGTACCACACGTCGTCGGGGAAGAGGGCCGCCACGGGGCCCTCGAAGCAGGGGCCGAGGCATCCCGTGGGGACGAGCCCCACGGTGCCGGTGAGTCCGCGCTCTTCCATGACCTCGTAGAACCTGGCCGCCACCTCGCGCCCGCCCTTGAGTGTGCAGGAGCCGCGGGGGTGGCCCTGGGGCCGCTCGTTGTTGCATATGAAGAGGAATCGCTCGGGTTTGGCCATAGTGTTCAAGCCTCCTTGTCGGTTCGGTAGTGTTGCGGCGCAGTCCCTATGATACAACAGGACGGTCCGCTATTCAAGACAATTGAGACCCTCTTAGACTTCTTTTCTCCGCTCCCCCATCATGGCCGTGAGTTCGGCCGCGTCGAGGACGGCCGCTCCGCCGGCGTCGTTGTTGAAGTAGACGTAGACGTCCCTGCCCTCGGCGAGGAAGTCGCCTGCAAGGTCGGCCCAGGGCCTGAGGCCGCGGCGGCCGTAGCGGCCGCTGTAGGCGGGCCGGGGGCCGTGCAGGCGCATGTAGACGAATGGAGCGGTGGCTACGACGGGCGAAGCGAACTCGCCCATGTGGTAGATGCAGAGCGAGAGGCCCCGGCTGCGCAGCAGAGCGTAGACCTCCTCGTCGAACCAGCTTGCGTCCCTGAACTCGAAGGCGAAGTCCACGCCCGAGGGGAGGGCGTCGATGAAGAGGGCGAGCCTCTGGCGGTTGAGGCGCCAGCGTGGCGGCAACTGGAAGAGTACGGGGCCGAGGGCGCCTCCCAGACGAGCCGCCCGTTCCATGAAGGCTTCGAGCGGCGCGGCCGGGTCCTTGAGTTTCTTCATGTGCGTAATGTAGCGGCTCGCCTTGAGGGCGAAGACAAAGCCCGGCGGGGCCGTTTCGCGCCAGTGATCGAAGGCCCGGGGCGAGGGGAGGTGGTAGAAGGTGTTGTTGATCTCCACGGTCGGAAAACGGGCGGCGTAGAAACCGAGACGCCCGCGCTTTTCAAGGCCCGCCGGGTAGAAGACACTCTCCCAGTGGTCGTAGTCGTAGCCCGACGTGCCAACCAGCAGGCTCGCCCCCGCGCCGCCCCCGGCCTTTCCAGTCCTCTCCACAGCCTGCACGCTCCATTCCTCGCGGGGCCAAGGTAATCCCTAAGGAAGCTCTGATTTATTACGCTGAGGGAACCTTTTTGTAAAAAGGTTCCCTCAGACTCCCTCCAAAAACTTTTAATGCGAGTTGGTTTCCCCCTGTTTGCCAAGCAAAACAGGGGGAAACCAACTCGTATTGAAAGTCTTTGAAGGGGGTCTGGGGGAAACTTTCTACAGAAAGTTTCCCCCAGGGTAATAAACCAGAGTTTCCTTAAAGGATATTCCACCGTCTTGAGGCTGTCAAGCGGCGCGGCTTCGATTGACTCGGCGGCCGCGTCGTGGTAATAATTCGGTCATGTATTATGCGACCACCATAGGGTTTTCGACGTCTGGATTCTGCGACGTGGTGAACATCACCGACGAGGTAGAGGCCGCCGTGGAGGAGGCCGGTGTGGCCGACGGCGTGGTCACCGTCTTTGTGCCCGGCTCCACAGGCTCGGTGACGACCATCGAGTTCGAGGACGGCGTGATAAGCGACCTCAAGGAGGCCGTGGAGCGGCTTGTGCCCCGGAATATGCACTACGACCACGACCGCCGCTGGGGCGACGGCAACGGTTTTTCCCACGTGAGGGCGGCGCTCCTGAAGCCCGGCATAACCGTGCCGATCATAAACGGCGAGATCGCTCTGGGCACGTGGCAGCAGATAGTCTTCCTCGACTTCGACAACAGGCCCCGCACAAGAGAGGTCGTCGTCCACGTCATGGGTGACTGAGATGTTCGTCACCGGCCTCGGTCAGTGTTCCCTCGACTGCATCGTCGTGGTGGACGGTTTTCCCCGCGAGGACACGAAAAAGGAGGTCGAGGCCGTGACCGTCGAGGGCGGAGGGCCCGCCGCGACGGCCATGGTGGCCCTTTCCCGCCTCGGCGTGGCCACGGCGCTCATGGGCCGCGTAAGCGACGACGACGCCGGAAGGGCCATACGCAGGGGCCTGAGGGCCGAGGGCGTCGATACGCGGTGGCTGCGCACCGAGAAGGGGGGTCTTTCCCAGCGGGCCTTCATAGTGGCCGACAGGGCCAGGGGCACGAGGACCATATTCTGGCGCCGTCCGACGACGGCTCCGCTGCGTCCCGGCGAGGTGGCGGCGTCGGTCATAAGAAGAAGCGACTTCCTCCTTGTGGACGGGCTGATGATGGATGCCTCGCTTCATGCCGCGGCCCTGGCCCGCGCCTTCTCGGTGCCCGTCATGGTCGACGCCGGGAGGGTTCGGCCCGGCATGATGAGGCTGCTCGGCCTGTGCGACTACATCGTGGCTTCCGAGGAGTTCGCAGGGGAACTCGCCCCCACTTCCCGCGGGGCCATCGACGAGGTGCTGGCCCTGCGCGGCAAAGAGCCTCCCCGGGCCGTGACCGTAACGCTCGGCGGCCGCGGAAGCGAGACGTGGTGCGCGGGCCGCTTCTTTCACACCCCGGCCTACGAGGTGGAGGTCGTAGACACCACGGGCGCGGGGGACGTCTTTCACGGAGGCTACATCTACGGGCTGCTCCGCCGCTGGCCCATAAGGCGCACCGTGCGCTTCGCCTCGGCCCTGGCGGCCCTGAAGTGCAGGGCCGCGGGCGGGCGCGCCGCCATCGCCACCCTCGAAGAGACGCTCGCCTTCATGGAACGGGCCTCCACCGTCCGGCCTTCGTGACCGCACCACCCTTGCATTGCATTGAAACCGGGCTATACTGGAATAGGCCGCCTCCGCGCGCCCCAGGCCCGGAGGCGGCCAGGCACAAGACCGCGAGGGAGAGATGAAGCCCTACGACATAACGGTCATAGGCGCTGGCTCGGGGGGGCTCGTCGTCGCCGCGGCGGCGGCCCAACTCGGCGCCAGGGTGGCGCTGGTGGAAAAGGACCGCATGGGAGGCGAATGCCTCAACACGGGCTGCGTGCCGAGCAAGGCCCTTGTCCACGCGGCCCGAACCGTCCGCACCGCCGCCGGGGCCGCGAGGTTCTGCGCCGCACCGCCGGAGCTCAGGCTCGACTACGGCCGCGTGGCCGACTACATCCGCTCGGCCATCGCCGCCATCGAGCCCCACGACTCGGCGGAGCGCTTCCGCTCGCTGGGTTGCGACGTGGTCATGGGCGCGGCGCGTTTCGTCTCGGACCGGGAGATCGAGGTAGAGGGGCGTCGCATCGAGAGCCGGAGCTTCGTCGTCGCCACCGGATCGAGCCCCCTCGTCCCGGACATCGAGGGACTGCGCGGGCTCGATGTGCTGACCAACGAGAACGTCTTCGAGCTGCGGGAGCTGCCGCCTTCCCTGGTGGTGCTCGGCGCGGGACCCGTAGCCGTCGAGCTCGGCCAGGCCATGGCGCGGCTTGGCTCGAAGGTGACGATCCTCCAGCGCTCCGCTCACATCCTCTCGCGCGAGGACCGCGACGTGCGGCTCAAGATGGAGGAGATACTCAGGGCCGAGGGGCTGGACATAATCACCGGCGCTGCGCTGCGCCGCTTCGAGGCCGACGGCCCCGCGAAGGTCGTCTTCTACGAAAGGGACGGCGAAGAGAGGTCGCTGCGCGCCGACGCCCTGCTCTGCGCCCTCGGCAGGGTGCCCAACACCGGGGGCCTCGACCTCCACGCCGCGGGCGTGGACTTCGACGAAAAGGGCATAACCGTGGACGAGCGGCTTCGCACCTCGCGGCCCCACATCTACGCCTGCGGCGACGTGACCGGTCCCTACCGCTTCACCCACATGGCCGCCTACCAGGCGGGCGTAATCGTCCGAAACGCCGTCTTCAGGCTGCCGGCGAAGGTAGACTACAGGACGGTGCCGTGGGTTATATTCACGGACCCCGAGGCGGCCCGCGTGGGCATGACCGAAGAGCAGGCCCGCGCCGCGGACCCGAAGGTCAGGGTCTACTCCTTCCCCTTCAAGGACAACGACAGGGCCGTCACCGACGACTCGACCGGGGGCTTCGTAAAGCTGCTGTGCAACGGCCGGGGCCATATAATGGGGGCCCACATCGTCGGACCCCACGCCGGCGAACTGCTGGCGCAGATAACGCTTGCCATGCGCACCGGACTGACGGTGGACGACATAGCGGCGACGATCCACCCCTATCCCACACTCTCCGAGGCCGTCAAGCAGGCGGCCTCGCTCAGGATGAAGTCCTCGCTTACGCCGCTTCGCAAAAAGATACTGAAATTCCTCTTCCGCCTCCACGGCGAAGACTAAAGGATTTTGCTGAGGGAACCTTTTTGTAAAAGGGTCACAGACCCACGGTTCCCTCAGACTCCCTCCAAAAACTTTTGACGCGAGTTGGTTTCCCCCTGTTTTGCCTGGCAAAACAGGGGGAAACCAACTCGTATTAAAAGTCTTTGAAGGGGGTCTGGGGGAAACTTTCTTCAGAAAGTTTCCCCCAGGTTGCCCGCGCCGGCCGCCTCGGCGGGGCGGCGGTCCCTGGGAGGTTCGGGCCGCAAGGGCGTAAAAATCCCGTCCGGCGCGGGCCGAACCTCCCAGGGACCGCCGGACATACGTACAAGGACGGTCCGGGGGAAACGTGGGCCTATGGCCCTTCTACAGAAAGTTTCCCCCGGAAGAGGTTCGTGTCATGAAGAAGAGCACGGTCAGGTTTGCGGGGTTGGTGGCTTTCATCGTTGCGGCGGCCGTTGCCGTGCGTGTCGGGGGGGGTGATCGGTATCTCGATCAGGAGGTCTTGAGGCGGTGGATCGCCGGTTTCGGTCCCGCCGGTCCTCTTGCCTACATACTCCTTTACAGTCTCGCGCCGGTGCTGATGCTGCCCGGTCTGCCCATAACCGTTGTGGGAGGGGTGCTCTTCGGTCCCTTCTGGGGGGTCGTCTACGTGGCGGTGGGCGCTAACATGGGGGCCTGTCTCGCTTTTCTCGCGGCCAGGTATATGGGACGGCGGTGGGTGGAGTCGCTCATCGAGAAGAAGGGAGGGGGCGGAAGGCTCGCCGAGCTCGACCGCCGCGTCGAGACCGAGGGGTGGAAGATAGTGGCCTTCACGCGGCTCATACCGCTCTTTCCCTTCAATGTGCTCAACTACGCCTTCGGGCTCACGAGCATACGCTTCAGCCACTATGCGGCGGCCTCCTTCGTCTTCATGCTCCCGGGCATAACGGCCTACGTCGTCTTCTCGAGCTCGCTTCTCGATGTGCTCAAGGGAAGGTTGTCAAAGGAGTTCGTAGCCGGGCTCGTCCTCGTCGTCGCCGTCTCGCTCCTACCATTCGTGTACAGGCGCATGAAGGGTCGCTTCTGACCGGAGAGGTCCGCCCGCGCCAGGCGGGGGTATACGCCTTTGCGGGCGGACCTCTCCGGCCAGAAGCGACGAGGGACGCCGGACTTCTTCGGCACCGGTTGATCTCAGGGCCCTCTTGTATTATATTCAGTCCATGAACAGGATCGCATTAACGGCGCTTTTCACGGCGACGGTCCTCTTCTCGACCCTTGCCGGTGCCGGGGCCATGTCCCGCCGTCCCGGCGGCACGGCGGAGGAGACCCCGACCGAGCGGCTCGCCGGGGAGAGGAGGCTCGTCATCCCCGGCGGTCTCGCCGCAAGGAGGCTTCCCGAGCCGCAGAGCGAGGGGGCAAGGCTCTTTTCGCGCTACTGCGGGCAGTGCCACAACCTGCCCAACCCCAAGATGCACTCCGTCGTCGAGTGGCCCTCCATGTTCGAGGAGATGATGGCTCACGCCCGTTCTCTCGGCGCGGTCAGGCCCGGCATAGAGACGCCGGGCGAACGGGCCAGAAACGAGATAGTCTCCTACCTCCGGCGCCACGGCATGAAGTCCCTCTCCGACGACGACCCGGCGCTGAGCGGCGAGGGGGCCTTCACCTTCATCTGGTTCTGCTCCACCTGCCACGCCCTCGCCGACCCCGCCCAGCACGACCTCCGGGAGTGGCGGGACGTGATCGAAAGGATGAACGGCTACCGCAGGAGCATGGGAAGGCCCGTCATGACCCCCTCCGACATGGACGCCATCGTCGAGTTCTTCCGTACCTACCTGGAAAGAGAAGGCGTCCGGGCCGACCGGTGAGGGATAAGCCGCCCATGGACCTCGAAAGGTTGAGGGGGGCCTTTCCCGTCACCCACGAGCTCGTCTACCTCAACCACGCCGCCGTGGCGCCGGCCTCGACGAGTGTTGCCGCCGCCGTCGTGGACTTCATGCGCGAGAACGTCCGTTTCGGGGCGCTCCACTATGACCGCTGGCTCGCCCGCGCCGAAGAGGTCCGGGCCATGGCGGCCCGTCTCATCGACGCCTCGCCTTCGGAGGTGGCCTTCGTTAAGAACACCTCCACGGCCATCTCCATCGTGGCCAACGGCATCGACTGGAGAGAGGGCGACAACGTGGTGACCGCCGAGTGCGAGTTCCCGGCGAACGTCTACCCCTGGATGAACCTCGCCTCCCGGGGCGTTGAGACGCGCTTTGTGAAGGAAAGGGAGGGGCGCGTGAGGGTCGGGGATATAGCGGCCGCCATGGACGGGCGCACGCGCCTTGTGAGCATAAGCTGGGTCGAGTTCCTCTCGGGCTACCGAAACGACCTGGCCGCCGTGGGACGGCTCTGCCGCGAGCGGGGCGCCCTCTTCTGCGTCGACGCCATCCAGGGCCTGGGAGCGCTCAGGCTCTCGGTCAGGGATACGCCCGTGGACTTCCTGGCCGCCGACGGCCACAAGTGGCTTCTCGGCCCGGAAGGCATCGGCCTCTTCTACTGCTCGGAGAGGGTGATCGACCGGCTCCACCCGGCGGTCGTGGGGTGGAACAGCGTTGTCGATGCGGGAGAGTATCTGCCCCACCGCTTCAAGCTCAAGGAGGACGCCGGCAAGTTCGAGGAGGGAAGCCCCAACATGCTCGGCATCCACGCCCTCGGCGGCGCGCTCTCGCTCATCGAGGAGGCCGGTATCGACGGGATAGAGGCGCGGGTGCTCGCACTGACGGCGCGCATCATGGAGGGGCTCGACGGGGCCGGCGCAGAGGTCCTGAGCCCACGGGGCGAGGGCGAACGCTCTGGAATAGTGCTCTTCAACGCCCCCGCCGGGCGGAAGGGCAACGGCGAGCTCTTCGGACGGCTCATGAAAAACCGCGTCTTCTGCTCGCTTCGAAGCGGCTTTCTCAGGGTCTCTCCCCACTTCTACAACACCGAAGAGGAGATCGACCGCTTCATCGGCGTCGTGGAGGGGGGTCCGTAGCCTCTTGCCGGCCCGCAACGCAGGCCGTCGAGGGCCGCTGCGCGGGTCTAAAGCTCCTCTTCGGCTCCGCGCTCGCCCAAGGGGCGCTGGAAGGTCCAGATGAAAGGCTCGTAGACGAGTTTCTTGCCCGCCATCTTGACAGACCCCGAGGGGAGGGCGAAGGGCAGGGAGATGATGAAGACCGCCGTGCCGGCCACCACCGAGACCACGCCCACCGGCCTGAGCAGCAGCATGTCGAAGATTATGGCCTCGGCCGACGGTTCATCCTCGATTGTCGCCGGTCCGGCCGCCGCGGGCGCGGCCGCGCTCAGGGCGATGAGCAGGGCCAGTGTCAGGGCCAGTGACCTCTTCATTATTGGTCTACCTCCTTGCTTTGATTGACCGCTCGCGCTTGGGCGAGGCTGCGCAGCGAAGGGTGGTACGGCCCGGCGACGACTCTTTCGCCGAGCTCCGGCCCCTGGGGCAGCCCGATTCTCACGACGGGCACGCCCGCCTTGCGCGCAAGGCGTAGCGCCGCGGCGCAGGCCTCGACGGTCTCGTCCAGGCCCCAGGGCTCGAACCCGCCGTCGAGATACATCTCGTGCAGCGTCGTTCCGGCCATCACTACTGTAGGATATATCCTGAGGAAGTGCGGTGTCAAGTCCAGGGCGGCCCGGACGGTCGCCTCGAAGCGGGCCGGCGTGTCGCCCGGAAGCCCGGGCATGAGCTGCAGCCCCACCTCCATGCCTGCGGCCCCGAGCACCTCGACGGCCCTCACCGTGTGGGCCGCGGTGTGTCCCCTTCCCGACAGGCGCAGGACCTCGTCGTCCATCGACTGGACGCCGAGCTCCACGGTCCTTACGCCCTGCTCCTTGAGAAGGCCGGCCCTTTTCTCATCCACGGCGTCGGGCCTGGTGGAGACCCTGAGCGAGTCGAGCCTGCCCGCCCTCACAAACGCGGCAGCCGCGGCGAGGTAGCGGCGCTGCACCGGCTCGGGCAGGGCCGTGAAGGTGCCGCCGTAGAATGCCGCCTCCCTTGGACCGCCTCCCTTCCACGTAGAGAGATAGAGCTCCACCGTGGCCGCCACGTCGGCCTCGGAGGGCATGGACCGCGCGCCCGTGACCGCCCCCTGATCGCAGAAGACGCAGCGGTGGGGGCAGCCGCCGAAGGGTATGAAGATCGGTATGATCAGTCGTTTCTTGCGGGCCATCTACGGCGGCTCCTCTGCGGGCACGGCGGGTCCCGGCCCCCTCAAGCGGGCTTTTCCCGGCCTTTGTCGATGGCGGCCACGGCCTGGCGGGCCGCAAGCTGTTCGGCGTCCTTTTTGCGGCGCGAGGCGGCGCGTCCGAGCACGCGCTCTCCCACCTTCACCTCCACCTCGAATATCCGCTCGTGGGCCGGTCCCTCCTCGCTCACGACCCTGTAGCTGGGCTGGGTGCCGAAGAGCCGCTGCGAGAGCTCCTGGAGTCTCGGCTTCCAGTCGAAGTGGACGAGCTCGGATGCCGCTTCCTGGAATAGACCGTCGAAGTGCCGGACAATGAAGTCGAAGGCGCCGTCGAACCCCTTTTCGAGATAGACGGCCGCAACGACGGCCTCGAAGACGTTGGCCAGGAGTGTGGGGTTCTTCATGCCCTGCGAGAGCCGCTCGCCCCGGCCCAGGAGCAGGCAGCTCCCGAGCTCGAGGCGGCGGGCGAGCTCGGCGAGCATCCGCTTGTTCACGAGCCGCGCCCTCAGCCTCGTAAGCTCTCCTTCGTCCACGTCGGCGAACCTCTCGTAGAGGAGCCTGCTCACGACACAGGAGAGTACGGCGTCGCCGAGGAATTCGAGCCGTTCGTTGCACTCCAGTTCCTCGTCGTCGCTCTCGTTCAGGTACGAGCGGTGCGTGAAGGCCTGGTTCAGCAGGGCGCGGTCCTCGAACCTGACGCCCAGCCTCTGCTCAAGCCCTGCGAGCAGTTCTTCACGGCGCTGCGCCGTCGTCTTCTTGTCTTCCATAGCCTCCTCTGCGCTTCAGGCCCCCGCTCCCCCTTGCGAATCCGAAAGAGCGCTCATGGCTTCCCGTCCCCTCATCCCGCAAGCTCACCCCTCATGACGGAGCCGTCGAACCCCGAAAGCCGCACCGACGCCTCGCGGCCCATGAGATCGTCGGGGCCGGAGAGCGCAACGGGCAGGTAGTTGCGGGACCGGCCCCGCAGCACGGCGCCGTTCCCCTTTCCCTCGATGAGCACCGCCGCCTCGCGGCCCACAAAGCGCGAGCAGAAGGCGCGGCGCTTTTCCCCGTCGAGCTCGCGGAGCCGGGCCGCGCGCTCCTTTATTATAGCAGAATCGACCTGCTCCGCCATGGCGGCGGCCGCCGTCCCCTTGCGTCTTGAGAAGGGGAAGACGTGCAGGTAGGCAAGCGGCAGTTCCTCGATGAGCTCCACCGTGTTGGCGAACTCCCGCTCCCCCTCGCCGGGAAAGCCGGCCATGACGTCCGCGCCTATGGCCACGCCGTCCACGGCCCCGGCGAGCCGCTCCACGAGCCTTGCGAAGAGGCGCCTGTCGTATGGGCGGTTCATGCGCCTCAGTACGGAGTCGTCTCCGCTCTGGAGCGGCAGGTGGAGGTGGTTGCAGACCCGGGATGCGCCGCTCAGGAGCTCGATCATGCGTTCGTCCACCTCGTCGGGGTCTATCGAGCTGAGCCTTACGCGGATGCGCAGGTTCGACGCCTCGACCCGTTCGAGCAGTTCCGCGAGCGAGCGCCTGGGCGAGAGGTCCCGGCCGTAGGCGCCGAGGTGGATGCCCGTCAGCACCACCTCGGCGAAGCCTGCCTCGGCCAGGGCCTCCATCTCGGCGAGGGCTTCCTCGATGGCCATGCTCCGCGAAGGTCCCCTCGCCGCGGGGATTATGCAGTAGGAGCACCGCCTGTCGCAGCCGTCCTGTATCTTGAGGTTCGCCCTCGCGCGACCGCCGGCGCTCCTTGCCCGCATGGCGGGAAAGGTGGCGCGGCCGTTTCCGCTCACGGCGGTCTCGGCGCCGCTGCGGCGGCCGCGGCTTATGTACTCGACGATGCGGGCCTTTTCGGCGTTGCCGAGCACGTAGTCCACGCCCTCGATGGCCGCCGCCTCGCCCGGTGAGACCTGGGCGTAGCAGCCCGTGACGATGACGACGGCCTCTGGATTGAGGCGCCGCGCCCGGCGCACGAGGTTTCTCGACTGGGCGTCGGTGCGGGCCGTCACCGTACAGGTGTTTATCACGTAGGCGTCGGCAGGGGCCGGAAAGGCCACGGTCTCGAAGCCGCCCGCCGCGGCGAGCTCCTCCATGGCCGCCGAGTCGTACTGGTTCGAGCGGCATCCCAGCGTCGTCACCGAGACCCGCAGCCTCGGCTCCTTCGCCCCCTTCACCTCAGGGCCTCCTCTATCCATCCGCCTCCGACCACCTCGTCGCCGCTGTAGAAGACGACGGCCTGTCCCGGCGCGACCGCCCGCTGGGGCCTGGCGAAATCCACCGACACCCGGTCCGCTCCGAGTCTTTCCACCCGGCAGGCGACGCCCCCGTGGCGGTAGCGTATCTTCGCCGTAAGCTCTCCCTCGGCGGCCGCCCCGTTTATCCAGTTGACCCGTCCGGCCGTGAGCCCCCGCGCAAGGAGCTCTTCGCTCCGGCCCACGACGAGCCTGTCGGCCCCGCTGTCGATCTCGACCACGTAGTAAGGTCCGTCCGGGAGGTCGAGACCCCGGCGCTGGCCCACGGTGTAGCGGTACAGGCCCCTGTGGCGGCCGAGCACCCGGCCCGCGGTGTCCACGATTTCGCCCCCCCCGCCGCCTATCCTCCCGGCCAGGAAGTCGCCGCGGCCGCCGCGGGGTATGAAACATATCTCCTGGCTCTCGGCCTTCTCCGAGGTCCCGAGCCCGAGACGCCGGGCCTCGGCCCTCACCTCGTCCTTTGTCATCCCCCCTATGGGAAAGAGCACCGACGAAAGCTCATCGGCCGTCATGGTGAAGAGAAAATAGGACTGATCCTTGCGCCCGTCAACGCCACGCAGAAGCCTCGGCCCCCGGGGCCCCGGGGCGATCCTCGCGTAGTGGCCCGTGGCGAGCAACCCTATACCCATGGCCCTCGCCTTGCGCAGCAGCACGCGGAACTTCATCACCTCGTTGCACTTTATGCAGGGGTTGGGCGTTGCGCCGGCGGCGTAGGACTCGACGAAGTAGTCCACCACGGCCGAGCGGAACTCCCTCTCCAGGTTCATAACGTAGTAGGGTATGCCGAGGGCGTGGGCCACGCGCCTTGCGTCGTAGAGGTCGTCGAGCGAACAGCACGAACCGGCCCCCGCCCCGGCGGCGTCTTCCTCGACCGAGTGGTCCCAGAGCTGCATGGAGACGCCTATGACCTCCCAGCCACGCTCCTTCAGAAGCGCCGCGGCCACCGACGAGTCCACCCCGCCGCTCATCGCCACCATTACCTTCCCGTTTGACATATTATGTACCCTGGGGGAAACTTTCTGTAGAAAGTTTCCCCCAGACCCCCTTCAAAGACTTTCAATACGAGTTGGTTTCCCCCTGTTTTGCCAGGCAAAACAGGGGGAAACCAACTCGCATTAAAAATTTTTGGAGGGAGTCTGAGGGAACCCTTTTACAAAAAGGTTCCCTCAGTGCAGTGCAATAAATCAGAGTTTCCTTAAGGTTCCCTTGGAAGGATTATACATCAGGAGCTTGTTTTTTTAAAGGGTTGGGGAGTTCGTGCATGGTCCGGCGGGCCTTACGGCGCTGGCAGGCCGTGCAGGTCCGCCGGGTTTGCGGTGAAGGAAGAAAGGGTATCGAAAAGGCGCGGGCCGCTCAGCCGGCGGCGAGCCGTTTTTTGTAGTCCTCGATTGCGGCGTGCAGGGCGTCGGCCGCCAGGTTAGAGCAGTGCTGCTTCACCGGCGGCAGGCCGTCGAGGGCCTCGGCCACGGTCTTGTTCGAGATCTTCTCGGCCTCGTCGAGGTGCTTGCCCTTGACGAGCTCGGTGACCATGGAGCTTGTGGCGATGGCCGCGCCGCAGCCGAAGGTCTTGAACTTAACGTCCGTAATTACGTCGTCCTCGACCTTTATGGTGAGCTTCATTATGTCGCCGCAGGCCGGGTTGCCCACCGTGCCCGTGCCGCTGGGGTCCTCTATCTCCCCCACGTTGCGGGGGTTGGAGAAATGGTCCATGACTTTTTCGCTGTACATCTATTCCGTCCTCCCCTCTTGTGCTTTGTATTAGGGAAACTCCGATTTATTACCCTGAGCGAACCTTCCCCTACCGGCCGCCTCGGGGGGGCTGTGCCGGGGGTTCGGGCCGCAAAGGCGTAAAAACCCCGCCTGGCGCGGGCCGAACCCCCGGTACAGCCGAAGACCCGAACAACATAGGGGCAGGGGGGAAACGTGGGCCTGTGGCCCTTCTTCAGAAAGTTTCCCCAAGAGTTCCCCTACCGGCTGCCTCGGGGGGCTGTGCCGGGGGTTCGGGCCGCAAAGGCGTAAAAACCCCGCCTGGCGCGGGCCGAACCCCCGGTACAGCCGAAGACCCGAATAACATAGGGGCAGGAGGGAAACGTGGGCCTGTAGCCCTTCTTCAGAAAGTTTCCCCCATAGTAATCAACCGGGTCTTCATCCGTCCCTGCCGCCGCACTGTCCGGCGTCGAGATCGAGGCGCGCGGCTCCTCCCGAGGAGGCCGAGTACAGGGGCGACATGGAGCGCATCCTCTCGACTATGGGCGGCATGACCTCGAGAAGGAGGTCCACGTCCTCGTCGGTGTTGCTCTTGCCGAGGCTGAACCTCACCGAGCCGTGCGAGAGCTCGTGGCTTAAGCCCATGGCGATGAGCACGTGCGAGGGCTCGAGGCTGCCGGAGGTGCAGGCCGAGCCGCTCGAGGCCGCTATGCCGTGCATGTCGAGGTTGAGAAGAAGGGACTCGCCCTCGACGAACTCGAAGCTCAAGTTAGTCGTGTTGGGCACGCGCCTTTCGGGATGTCCGTTGAGCTTTACGTGGGGGATGCGCTCCATGAGCCCCTTTTCGAGTCTGTCTCTCAGGGCGCGAAGCCTCGAGATTTCGGTCTCCATCTCGCGCGAGGCCACCTCGCAGGCCTTGGCGAGCCCCACGATGCCGGCTACGTTCTCGGTGCCGCCGCGGCGGTTGCGCTCGTGGTGGCCGCCGTGCACAAGCGGCGTAAGGCGCACGCCCCGCCTTGCGTAGAGCGCCCCCACTCCCTTGGGGGCGTAGAGCTTGTGGCCCGATATGGTGAGCAGGTCCACGCCCAGCTCCCTTACGTCCACCGGTATCTTGCCCGCCCCCTGCACGGCGTCGCAGTGGACCGTCACGCCCCGCTTCTTCGCCTCGGCCGCTATCTCCTTTACGGGAAAGATCACGCCCGTTTCATTGTTGGCGAGCATGACGGAGACGAGCACGGTCTCGTCCCTTATATGTCCGGCCACGTCCTCGGCCGAGACGAGACCGTATTCGTCGACGTCGAGGTAGGTGACCTCGAAGCCCGTCTTCTCCAGATACCTGCAGGTGTTGAGCACCGCCGGGTGCTCGACCCTGGTCGTTATGATGTGGTTGCCCTTCTCCTTCTTCGCGAGCGCCGCCCCTTTTATGGCGTGGTTGTCGCCCTCGGTGCCGGAGCTCGTGAAAATGATCTCGTGGACCGTGCAGCCCAGGAAGGAGGCGACCTGCTCGCGGGCGTCCTCCACGGCCTTGCGTGGCCCCCGGCCGGCCCAGTGGATACTCGACGGGTTCCCCCACTCTTCGCGGAGGTAGGGGACCATGGCCTCGAAGACCTCTTCGTCTACAGGCGTGGTGGCGTTGTGATCGAAGTAGATCTTTTTCAACAGGACCTCCTTTCGGGCCCGCTCCGGCGGTCCTCGCCGCCTCTGCCGGCCCGGCCGCCGCCCCCGGCCTCGCCGTCGGAGGCCGCGGCCTTTGCTTGCTTTTTCAGGTCTTCAATGGTGACGGAACTGAGGAACTCGTATATCTTCTCGCCCAGACCCTTCCATACGCGCTGGGTGCTGCAACGTTTCGCCCGCTCGCAGCCGCTGGAGTCGTCGTCGAGACAGGCAACGGGATTGAGAGGCTCCTCGACGGTCGTTATGATCTCGGCGACGTTTATCTCGGTCGTGGGCCTTGCCAGCACGTAACCGCCGCCCGGACCGCGCACGCTTCTCACCACCCGCCCCTTTCGCAGCTTGCCGAAGAGCTGCTCCAGATAAGAGAGCGATATGCCCTCGTCAGCCGAGATGTCCCTGAGCGCGACCGGCTTCCCGTCGCCGTGACAGGCCAGATATACCATGGCCCTCACGGCGTATTGCCCCCTCGTCGATAACCTCATCCCTCGAAGCCTCCCGATGCCTTCCAGGCTCCACGCCTTGATCCAGACTATTATACCTTATCATTTTTGTCAAGTATTTCTTTCGCCGGCAGGGACGCCGCCCTGCGGGCCCCTTGCTCCAAACACAGGGGGCCGGAAGACCCAAAGCTGTTGACAGCCTTCCCCACGCCCTGATATCCTTAGAGAAACTCTAATTAATTACTCTGGGGGAAACTTTCTGAAGAAAGTTTCCCCCAGACCCCCTTCAAAGACTTTTGATACGAGTTGGTTTCCCCCTGTTTTGCCTGGCAAAACAGGGGGAAACCAACTCGTGTCAAAAGTTTTTGGAGGGAGTCTGAGGGAACCTTTTTTCAAAAAGGTTCCCTCAGGATAATTAATCAGAGCTTCCTTAAGGTTACCATGGTGCCTGTAGTTGCGATAGTAGGGGTTTCTGGGAGCGGCAAGACGACGCTTGTGGAGAAGGTGGTGGCCGAGCTCACCGAGCGGGGCTACCGCGTGGGGACGCTCAAGCACGACGTTCACGGCTTCGACATGGACTGCGAGGGCAAGGACTCGTGGCGCCACAAGCAGGCGGGGGCCGAGGCGGTGGTGTTGAGCGCGCCGGGCAAGGTGGCGCTCATCAAGGACGTGGACGGCGACCTTGCCCCCCGGCTGCTGGCCTCCACATACCACAGCGACATGGACATCGTCATCGCCGAGGGCTTCAAGCGCGCTCCCATACCGAAGATAGAGGTCATCCGCAAGGCCTGCTCCATGAAGCCCGTGTGCGCCAAGGACAGAAACCTCATCGCCTACGTGAGCGACATCAGGCTGCGCGGCAGGATACCGCGCTACGACCTCGACGACGGCGGCGGTGTTGCCGATCTCATAGAGGAGCGTTTTCTCAGCGGCCCCGAGGCGCCGGAGTCGCAGGGCATCTCGCTCATCGTCGACGGAAGGCGCGTAACCCTCAAGCCCTTCATCGCCGGACTCCTGCGTGACGCGGTCGCCGGCATGACCCGCAACCTCAAGGGATGCGAGGACCCGACGATCATCGAGCTTCGCATAAGGAGGACCGACAGGCGCCACTGAGCCGGCCGTTCCTGGGGAGGGGGGAGAGGGCGAGCGGCGTTGCGGCTCGCCTTCTTTCTTGAAAAGAAGAGGCGTGGGAGACACAATGACGGGATTTGACGAGTGCAGCGCCGCCGTGCTCGCCGGCGGGCGCAGCAGGCGCATGGGCTTCAACAAGGCCCTGATAGAGGTCGATGGGACGACGATCATCGCCCGCACCGTCGGCCTCCTGCGGGAGCGCTTCGACGACGTCTTCATAGTGGCGGGCGACCCCCTCGTCTACGAGTCCATAGGTTGCGCCGTGGTGGCGGACGTCGTAAAGGACGCGGGTTCGCTGGGCGGCATCCATACCGCCCTCTTCCACGCCCGATGCCCAAGGGTCTTCGTCACGGCCTGCGACATGCCCTTTCTCGCGGCCGACGTCATCGGAAGGGTGGTCGAGGCGGGGGCCGCGGCGGCGGCCGACGCCGTTGTCCCCTATATCGACGGCAGGCTCCATCCCATGCACGCCCTCTACTCCAAAAAGTGCCTGGAGGCGGTGGAGTCCATGATAAGGGCCGGCAACCTGCGGGTAATGGACCTCTTCGAGAGGGTGCGGACGAGGACGCTCGACGAGGCGGACTTCAAGGGCCTTGCGGCGAGGGAGTCGGTCGGCAACGTCAACACCCCCGAGGACCTGGAGCGGGCCGGACTCGCCGTCCCTTTCGCCTCGCCGCTTCAGCCGCCACACGGCCGTCCCGCCTCGCAGGGAACACCGTGAAGGAGCACAGGGGGCTCGAGGAACTCGTCGCCATAATGGAGCGGCTGCGCTCTCCCGGGGGATGTCCCTGGGACCGGGAGCAGACCGAAAGGAGCCTCATACCCTTCGTCATAGAGGAGGCCTACGAGGTGGCCGGAGCCATCGAGAGCGGCAGCGCCGACTCTCTCAAGGAAGAGCTCGGCGACCTCCTCTTCCAGATAGTCTTTCTCGCCCGCCTTTGCGCTGAAAAGGGTCTTTTCACCATCGATGACGTGATAGCCGCCGCGGCAGAGAAGATGATCCGCCGCCATCCCCATGTCTTCGGCGACGCCGAGGCCGAAACGTCGGAAGAGGTTCTCCGCCGGTGGGCCGAGATCAAGGAGCGGGAGCGGCGGGCAAGGCCAGGCGGCGGTTACCTTTCGGACATACCGGAGGCCATGCCCGCGCTCCTGCGGGCCGGGAAGGTCTCAGAGCGCGCCGCGAGGGCTGGGTTCGACTGGAGCCGCACAGACGAGGTGCTCGACAAGGTCGCCGAAGAGCTCGACGAGCTCAAGGCCGCCCTCGCCTCCGAAGACGCCGGGGCCGTGGAGGACGAGCTCGGCGACGTCTTCTTCGCGCTCGTCAACGTCTGCCGCTTCGTGGAGGTCGACCCGGAGACGGCGCTGCGAAAGACCATCGGACGCTTCATAAACCGCTTCCACCATATCGAGAGAGAGCTCGCCTCCCAAGGGCGCGAACTCTCGTCGGCCTCGCTCGCCGAGATGGAGTCGCTGTGGCGGGAGGCCAAGCTCGCCGAAGGGGACGGCAAGGGGCCGTCACGGAAAAAGCAAGAGAATCCGCAGTCTTAAAAGCCCTTTCCCCAAATGCTGTGGATAAGCTGTTGAAAAGACCGGGGATGGAATGGCGCACAGGGCGCGCACACAAGGGCTTCCGGCATTCTGCATAATTTTTAACCAGCAATTTATCCTTATAAATCGAGCTGTTGGGCGAACCGGGGTCTCTTTTCACCGGGACCGCCTCAACGGCGTCTCCCGGCGATCCTCTCTCTCACCATCTCCTTGAAAAACAAGAGTTCCTCCACTTTGAGCACCATGGAAGACGTAACAAAGACAACGACTCCGGCGGCCATGCAGCCTGTGAGTAGAAGGGCCTTCGACCATCCGGCAAGGGCCGTCCACTCCATTTCCCGGGCCGGGACGTAGAGGGCTGCTCCCATCACAAGGGAGGCGGCGAGGGACCTGGCGGCCGAGAGGGCCGTGCGCCGCGCTCCCATGGGGCCGAACCGGCGGCGGAGGACCGCGAGGAGAAGGACCGTGTTGAGGGCGGCCGAGAGGGTGGCGGCCAGGGCGAGCCCGCCGTGGGCGAGCGGCCCCCGCAGGACCATGCACATGGCGATATTGAAGAGGAAGGTCGCTGCGGCGACCATGACGGGTGTGGAGGTGTCCTTGAGGGAGTAGAAGACCGAGGCGAGTATGCGGCTCGATGCCACGGGTATGACGCCGAGGGCGTAGAAGGTGAGGGCGAAGGCCGTGGCCGAGACGTCGCCGGCGGTGAAGCTGCCGCGGCCGAAGAGGACGTCTATGATCAAGGGACCGAGGACGGCGAGGCCGACGGCGGCAGGTATGGAGACGAAGTTCACAAGGCGCAGGGCAAAGCCCAGCGAATCCCTGAAGCGGGTCCACTCCTCCCTGGCCGCCTGCTGCGCGAGGGTCGGCAGCACGGCGGTGCTCACCGATACGGCGAAGACGCCCAGCGGCAGCTCCATGAGGCGGCCGCTGTAGTAGAGGTAGGAGACGCTCCCCTCGCCGAGCTCCGAGGCGAAGCGCAGGGTGACGAATATGTTGAGCTGGTAGACGCCCACGCCGAGGGCGGCGGGCCCCATGAGCAGCAGTATCTTCCTTACGGCCTCGTCGCCGAAGGAGAAGTCGGGCCGCGGGAACATGCCGTAACGGCTCAGGAAGGGAAGCTGGAGGGCGAACTGGAGTAGCCCGCCCGCCACCACGCCGGCGGCCAGGGCGTAGACGGGTTCGGCGAGCAGGGGACCGAGCCCCAGGGCCGCGGTGATGACGGCGGCGTTGAGGAGCACAGGCGCAAGGGCCGGGGCGGTGAAGTGCCTGAACGAGTTCAGTATGCCCATGGCTATGGCCATGAGCCCGATGAAGAGGAGGTAGGGGAACATGAGTCTTGTAAGGCTCACGGTGAGCTCGAACTTGCCTGCCGCGAAGCCCGGGCTCATGAGCCGGACGAGCTGGGGGGCGAAGGCCGCGCCTGCCAGCGTCAGGACCAGCAGGATGAGGAAAAAGAGCGTGAAGACCCGGCAGGCGAGCCTGTAGGCATCTTGGCGGCTGCGGCGCTCGAGCTCCTCGGTGAAGATGGGCACAAAGGAGCTGGTGAGCGCGCCCTCGCCGACGAGCCTTCTGAGGAGGTTCGCTACGCGGAAGGCGACGAAGAAGGCGTCGGCCGCAAGCCCTGCGCCGAAGAGCCAGGCTATGACGGCGTCGCGCAGGTAGCCGAGCACCCGGCTTGCGAGGGTGAGCGCGCCCATCACGCCGGCGGCGCCCGTTATCCTCCTGCCCTCTTCCATTACCACCGGCTCCGGCCGGCGCCCGCCAGGGACTCATGGCCAAAGGGCTTGACAAGGCCCGAAAAAGACCCTAATATAATACGATTATCAAACCTGGAGGTAATGAAGTTGGCAAACCACCGCTCGGCCGCAAAGAGGCACAGGCAGAGCCTTAAGAGGAGGGCGAGAAACACGGCGATAAAGTCCTCCATCAAGACGGCCATAAAGAAGGTCAGGGAGAGCATAGCAAGGGGCGACAGGGAGACGGCCGAAAAACAGCTCCGGGCCGTCGCCTCCAAGCTCGACAGCGCCGTGAGCAAGGGCGTGCTCCACAGAAACAACGCCTCGCGCCGTATAGGCCGCCTGGCGAGGGCCGTCCACTCCGTTCAGGCTTCCTGAGAGGGGCGCCGCGCTCAGAGGCCCCGCCCTCTCCCCGGGAATGCTTGCCGCCGAAGCGCTGAGTAATCATCCCGGGGAACTCTCCGGAGAAGGGCCGTAAGCCCGCACGCCCCCCGCGCCCCCTCCCCTGTTATTCGGATGTTCGGCGGCACCGTGGAGGTTCGGGCCGCGCAAGGCGGGATTTTTACGCCTTTGCGGCCCGAACCTCCACGGTGCCGCCCCCACACGCAGCGGGGGCGGACAGGAAACTCTGATGGAAATTCTGATTTATTGCGCTGAGGGAACCTTTTTGAAAAAAGGTTCCCTCAGACTCCCTCCAAAAACTTTTAATGCGAGTTGGTTTCCCCCTGTTTTGCCAGGCAAAACAGGGGGAAACCAACTCGTATTGAAAGTCTTTGAAGGGGGTCTGGGGGAAACGTGGGCCTATGGCCCTTCTAC